>CAKOZB010000024.1 GCA_934131055.1 uncultured Clostridia bacterium
AGGATACATTGCTGCAATAGAAAATATGAAAAAAATAAAAGAATGTTTAAATAAATAAAAATAGTAAGAAGTGGAGGATAAAATGGCTAATACAGAAAATAGTAAATTAGAATTATTACCACATCAAAATGAAGCATACCAAGCTGCTGTAAAAAAATTGGAGGAAAAGGGAAAAGCTGCAATAATATCTCCAACAGGCACTGGAAAATCTTTTGTGACATTAGAATATATATTACAGCATCCAGATGAAAGAGTGCTATTTTTATCACCACGACGTGCGATTGCAAACCAAATGTATGAATATATAGTTCGATACATTGGTGGTGATACGAGGCCAATAGAAGAAATTCAAAAAGAATATGGAACTGGAAATAATCCAAGTGAAAGCTTAAAATTAGCCGCTAGAAGTTACATACCAAATATTGAATGTATGTTATATCAAATGATATCTGCTTATGGAGAAAGACAAAGCGTTGATAAAATATTAAACAGTTTAAAACCTACTATGATTATTGTAGATGAAATGCATCACTTAAAAACTAAATCCATAAGAGCAACAGCTGGCAGTAATGTTGTTGAAGACAACGAGGAGTATGAAGAAGAATATTCTAATAGAATAGAAAGAGAAAATAAATGGGGAAAAAAGTTTAGAAAATTTTTAGAGGACAACCCACAAGCAAAATTATTAGGATTGTCAGCTACACCAATAAGACATGACGGAGCAAATGTTGTTGAAAGAATTTTCAAAGATGCTGTTGCAAGTCAAAAGTCATTGCTAGAAGCAATGGAAGAAGGAATAATATATCCACCAAAGTATGTTGTGCCAGACTTTGTAAGAGAAGACGAATTAGAAACTCTACTTGAAAAAATTGAACAAGCAGAAGGAGCAAGAAAAGAAGAATTAAAAGCAATGTATGATGAATTAGCTTTAAAATCTGCAAATGCACCTGGTATACCGCAACTTATGGAAGAAAATATAAGTGAAAAAGATGGAAAGTATATTATATTTTGTAAAGATATAAGTGACATGAAAGAAAAAATGGCTAATGCTAAAGAATGGTTTGGAGGAATTGACGAAGAACCAGAGATATATGGCATTAGTTCACAGGATAATACAAGTGTCGAACAATTACAGAGTTTTAATAATTCGAAATCTAGTCATTTAAGATTGATGTATTGTGTTGGAATGATTGATGAAGGAGTTCATTTGAATAATGTTTCAGGAGTTATTCTAGCTACAAAAACTGAGAGTAGACCAGTATATACGCAAAGAATAGGAAGATGTATATCAAGTGAAAAAAATGGAAAACAGGCTATAGTTATAGACTTAGTAAATAATAATGAAATTTTAAGTAATAAAGAAGAAGTAGAATATGGATATGAAATAAATGATATAGAAGCTTTACAAAAATTAATAGATTGGATAAATAACAAAAATAATGGACAATTGCCAGAATATTCTGCCGAAAAATCACTAAAAGAGAAAACAATGGCAAAGAGAATGGCTAGAATAAATAATAAATATCTAAAATATGCTCAAAATCAGGAAATGATAAATGAGCTTGATAAAGAAGAACAGGAAAAAATACAAGATATAATAGAATTAGGAAGCGAGATAGGATTATTTAGTGAAGCCATAAAACTAGATCTTAGTGATGAAGAGAAGAAACAGGAAGATTTGATTAATCAGTTTACAGACGGAATTGCTATAAAAGGGGTAAGAAAAGATTTTGTAAGATTATTGCAAGAAAGACAAAGGGAAGAAACTTTTAAAGCGGTAATGCAATTTTGTGAGAAAAACGGAAGATTACCAAAGCCGGTAGTCGGAACAAAAGCTACACTTACAGAAGAACAAATTTATGAAAAAAATCTATATAAAAGGTGGTACGTCAGTCAAGAAAAGCAATTAGTAGATAGATATGCAGGCGTTCCAATGAAAAAAATACCTGAGAAATGTAAAGCGATTGTAGAACAAGTAAGAAAATATGGATATGGCATAGAAAAAACATTAACACGTTATCAAAAAGTAATGCGATTTTGTGAAAAAAATGGAAGATTACCAAAGCCGGCAATAGGAACAAAGGCTACACTTACAGAAGAACAAATGTATGAGAAAAATTTATACCAGCTCTGGATAAAAAGTGATGAGAAAAAGATAGTAGATAAATATGTAGGTATTCCAATAGAACAAATACCAGAGGAAGATAGAACCGTTGTGAGGCAAGTGAGAAGCTATGGAATAAAAGAAAGATTACCGGCTTATCAAGAGGTAATAAAATTTTATAAAAAAAATGGAAGACTACCAATAGATATTCAAAGAACAAAAGTTATACTTACAAAAGAACAACGTTATGAGAAAAATTTAGCCCGTAGATGGGGAAGAAGTGATGAGAAAAAGATAGTAGATAAATATGTAGGCATTCCAACAGAACAAATACCAGAGGAAGATAGAGCTGTTGTAGAGCAAGTGAGAAGCTATGGATATGGCATAGAAAAAACATTAACAGGTTATCAAAGAGTAATGCAATTTTGTGAAAAAAATGGAAGATTACCAAAAGAAATTAAAGGAAAAAATGCTACACTTACAGAAGAACAAATTTATGAAAGAAATTTAGTTAGCAGGTGGAGGCAAAGTGGAGAGAAGCAATTAGCAGATAAATATGTGGGTATACCAATAGAAAAAATACCTGAAGAAGATAGAGAAATTGTAGAACAAATAAGAAAATATGGGTACTTTGGAAAGGCTAAAAAAAGTGCAAAAAGTCTCGGCAAAGCTGTTGGTAAGGCTGTAACAGTAACAGAAATACAACAAGCTAACGAATTTCTAAATACAATAACACAAGATAAAGAAAAAAGAGAGGAACAGGAATAGGCAATATGGTAGAAGCAAAAATAAATAATTATAAAAAAGCTCTTGTAGAAGTTGACGCAGTTCTAAGTTGTTTAGACTATAATGAATATAAAAAAATTCCGGCCAATATTATAGATGCAATAGAAAACAACAAAGATGAAGAATACACGTATGACTATGATGAAGAGATAGAATATGAAGAATGGTTGCTGATGCCAGAAACAAAAGCAATTTTATATAATATTTTTAAACAATATCTAGCAACAGAAGAACAAAGGAAATATTTACAACAAAAAGAAAGACTGGAAAATTATAAAATAGAGAGCGAGAAAATAAAAAAATATAATTCAGAAAATTTGTTTAAAAAAGGGAAAGAAGCAAAGAAAGTTGAACAAGAAGAAAATAATGAGCTAATCGTAAAAAGAGATTCAAGCTTTAAGAAAATTCTGGAAAAATTAAAATCAATATTTAGATTTATAAAAGGACTGTAAAAGGTCCTTTTAGTTTTTGAATGATGAGAATATTGTAATTATATTACATCGTGAGCTAAGACTTTATTGTTGATTAGTAAAGACAAATGTGTTAAAATTGACTAGACAAAATAATAGTAAGGTTAGAATAATTGATACCTCGGTAATGAGGGAGAGATGTTATTTGCTAAAACCAATTAAAATTTATGGAACATGGGATGAAGGTATCGTAATTGACTATCATATGTTGAAGAGTAAATTTTTAGGCTATGATGAAAACGGGAAAGAAAAGTTTGAAAATATTAGAACAGAGATAGGCGAATTGCTTTATAGATATAAGTACAAAAAAGATAAAAAATGTCTAAGTGATATCATGAAAATTGTAACATATATTTTAGATAACTGGAAAATAAAAGAACAGTTTGATGTTGTAATACCAATACCTCCAACAAATAAAAATAGGGTGTATCAACCAGTTTATGAAATTGAAAAACAAGTATCTAATTATTTGAAAAAAGAATGCAAAATTGATGTGCTGTATAAGGAAAATAAGTTGCAAGCAAAAGATGGAAAGGATATAAGTAATTCAATTAAACAAATTAGAAAAATAGAGAAACCATCAAATGTGCTAATTATAGATGATTTATATGGCACTGGTGCAACACTAAATGAAGCTTGTAAGGCTTTAAGAAAAGATGATAACGTGAAGAAAATATATTGCATGGTCTTAACAAAAACGAAAGGAGAATAAAAGTGAAAGTTTTTATTGCAGGACCGAGAGCTGTTAATGAGTTAGATGAGTGTGTAAAACAGAAATTAGAGAATATATGCACAAAACAATATGAGGTTTTGGTTGGCGATGCTGATGGCATTGACAGTTGTGTTCAAAAGTATATGCAATCAAAAAATTACAAAAATGTAACTATATTCGCTAGTAACGGAATAGCAAGAAATAATTTTGGCGGTTGGAGAGTTGAATGCGTCAATGTAGATCGTAATATAACAGGTTTTGAATTTTATATTCAAAAGGATTTAGAGATGGCAAAAAAGGCGGACATAGGATTCATGATTTGGAACGGGAAGAGCAGAGGAACTTTTAACAACATTGTAAATTGTATAAAATTAAATAAAGAAGTAATTATATATTACTTGGAAAAAAGAAAATTTTACTGCATAAAAACAATGGAGGATTTATATAAATTTTTAGATGTAAATGTAAAGCTAAATTATAAATTAAAAAAACTATTACCGAAAAAAGAGACAACAGAATATATACAAGCTTGCTTATTTTAGTGAAAAGGACTGTAAAAGGTCCTTTTAATTTTCACATTTTTCTTTATGTACACATAATATATAAAAAACGAGAAAGGTACATAGGTGAAAATGTTGAAAAAAATTACACTTTTTTTTAACCCAATTTGTGCCAGGAAGGAATGTGAAAACATATGGCAAGTTTTATAATAGAAGGAGGAAAAAGATTAGAGGGAGAAGTAGTAATTTCTGGTTCGAAAAACGCCTCATTGCCAATAATTGCGGCCAGTATTCTTAGCGGAAAAAAGACAACTCTTTATAATGTTCCCAACATTCATGACACACAAGTTACTTTAAAAATTCTGAAATATTTGGGCTGTAAAGTAAAAAAGACTAACGGTAAAATTGAAATAGACACGAAATACATACAAAAAAATGATATTCCGGATTATCTTATGAGAGAAATGAGGTCAACGGTAATTCTTGCAGGGGCTTTGATTGGAAGATTTAAGGATGCAAGTTTTTCATACCCAGGAGGTTGTGATATTGGGGCCAGACCTATTGATTTACATTTAAAGGCTTTTAAAAAATTAGGCATAAATATTGACGAAGAGTATGGATTTATTAGGTGCAGTTGTGATAAAATAAAAGGGGCAAATATAGACCTAGATTTTCCAAGTGTTGGAGCAACTGAAAATATAATTCTTGCAACTGTTCTAGCAGAAGGGAAAACGACTATAACAAATGCTGCACGTGAACCAGAAATAGTAGATATGATAAAGATGTTGAAAAAAATGGGCGCAAATATTTCTGGTGAAGGAACGAATGTTATAGAAATTAATGGAGTAAAGGAATTAAAATCTGTGAAATACAGAGTTATGCCAGATAGAATAGAAGCCGGAACATTTTTATGTGCAGGTGCAATAACAAAGGGAAGAGTAAAGATTTTAAATGTTATACCAGAGCAGATTGTTCCAATAATATCAAAATTAGAGGAAGCAGGCTGTAAGTTGACAGTTGAGAAGAATGCGGTTTTAATAGAAAACTCAAAAAGATTGAAGGCTGTCGAAATAAAAACCATGCCTTATCCGGGATTTCCCACTGATATGCAATCAATATTCGGAGCAATATTAGCTGTTGCAAAAGGCACTTCGATTATAACTGAAACAATATTTGAAAATAGATTTAAATATTTGACAGAGTTAAAACGAATGGGTGCTAAAAACCAACAAGAGGGTAATGTTGCAATAATAACAGGAGTAAAAAGATTAGCAGGAACGAATATAAACAGTACAGATTTAAGAGGTGGAGCATCTTTGGTATTGGCTGGATTACAGGCAAAAGGCATAACAAGGGTAAACAATATAGAATATATTTTAAGAGGATATGAAAATTTTGATAAAAAATTGAATAAATTAGGAGCAAATATACAAATAGAAGAAGGTGAATGAATGAAAACAAAACAGAAAAAGGACGAAAGCAAACTATATGATTTTGACTATGAGTCTAAAGAAGAGAAAAAATTGAAGGCGAAGCGTAAAAAGGCAGTGAAAAAATCTGCCTCTAAAGAAGCAAAAAAAGAAGCAAATGGAAAACATGGACAAGTTACAGAAAAGAAAAGATATGAAGACGAAATAATAATTGGTGTTACGAGATATCCAGAGAAAAAACAGACAAATAATCAAAAAAACACAAAAAAAGTTAATAAAAAGCCTCAAAAAAGAAGGAAGAATGAAGAAAACAGAGAAAAATATAATGTGGGGCAAATTAACAAAAAAAGTAAAAGACAAAATGACGAATATTATATACAGCAAGATGAAGAGTATAATCATAAAAATAATAAAAAAATAAAAAAGCAAATAGATGAAAATGATCCACAGAGAATTATAAAGAGAAAAAGAAGAAATAAAGTAATAAAAATAACATTGCTAGCAATATTGATTATATCTGCAATTATTGCATTGCTTTTGTCTCCTGTTTTCAACATTCAAACAATAGAAGTAGTGGGAAACAAGCAAATATCAAAAGAAGAAATTAAAAGTTTATCTGGAATTGAGATATATGAAAATTTGTTTAAAGTAATAAATAAAAAGGTTGAAAATAACATTAAAGAAAATGCATACATAAATACAGTAAAAGTAAGCAAGAAAATTCCAGATACAATACATATTGAAGTAGAAGAAAGAGAAGCAAGTTATATGTTGGAGTATGGTAATGGCTTCGTATATGTTAACAATCAAGGTTATATGCTAGAGATATCAAGCATAAAGAAAGACCTTCCAATACTTATAGGAATATCAACTTCAAAGGAAGATTATAAAGCTGGAAATAGACTTAATGAAGAAGACTTAATAAAACTTGGAACTGTAATAAAAATTATGAATTCCGCACAGACGAATGGAATTGCAAGTTTAATTACAAAAATAGATATAAGCAATGAAAATAATTATACTTTATTTTTAGAAACAGAGAGAAAAACAGCATATTTAGGAGATTGTAGCAACCTAGAAACCAGAATGCTTTTCTTAGTTGGAATACTTGAAAAAGAAAAAGAAAATCCAGGCGAAATCTTTATAAATATGAACTTGAATACGGATGATGCATATTTTAGAGAGAGCGTTTAAAAGGAGAGATTTAAATTGAATAAAAAACAAATAGCAATTACTTTGGGAATAGTATGTTTAATACTTACGATGTTTGTAGTAATTCAAATAAAGACAACAAATAATGCAAACAAGGTCGTATCACAAACATTTACTAGTAACGATTTAAGAAATCAAGTTTTAAAGTGGAAAGAAAGATATGACACAACATATGCAGAGCTTCAATCATCAGAAAAAAAGCTAGAAGATGTTAGACAACAAGCAAGTGAAAACACAGATGGTTCAGATGAGAAAGAGGCAGAATTAAAGAAAAACAATATATTAATTGGATTAACAGATGTTACGGGAGAAGGTGTTATTGTAACACTAAAAGACAATAATACTGTTACAGCAGATAGCAACATATTAGATCCAAGCATGGTAATCGTGCATATGCCAGACATTTTAGGCGTAATAAACGAGCTTAAAAATGCTGGTGCAGAAGCAATATCTATAAATGACCAAAGAGTAGTTTCTACAACATCATTGACATGCGAAGGAAATATAATTAATATAAATGGCGAAAAAATTAGTTCTCCATTCGTTATAAAAGCAATAGGAAGTTCAATATACATGAACTCTGCTTTAACAAGGGCTGGTGGTACTATAGAATATTTAAATAGATATATACAAGCATCAGTAAAAACATCAAACAATATTACAATAGGCAAATATACGGGTGTGCTTAACCCTAAATATATAAAATATACAGAGTAGAGAGGTGACAGGACTTGAAAATAAAATTTGACAAAGCCAATATAACAATGTCAATAAGCATATTACTCGTATGTGTTATTCTTGTATCTATATCGTTTATACAGTTTAAAACTGTTGAACAAGTAAATGAAACAGATATAGAAAACATGAGAGATGAAGAATTAAGAGAGCAAATTTCTTCATGGAAGAGTAAATGGGAAGAAGCAAATGAAAAATTAGAAGATACAAATACAAAAATAAGTGAATATCAAACTAAAATAGAAAGCAATGAAGAAGCGTCTGAATTATTAGATGAAGAATTAAAAAAATCACAATTATTACTTGGAACAACAGATGTTACAGGTGAAGGAGTGGTAGTTACATTAACAGATACAGAAGAAAGTAGCATTACGGCAGACGATTTAATAACATTGGTAAATGAATTAAGATTTGCGGGAGCAGAAGCTATTTCTATAAATGGTGTAAGAGTTATGCCAATGACAGATATTGTAGACATAGACTCATATATAATAATAAAACCATCTCAAAGGATTGTTTCACCTTATGTTGTAAAAGCAATCGGAAACCAAACATATTTGGTTAGTACATTATGCTTAAAAAATAGTGGATATGTAGACAAATATAACAATAGTGGAAAATCTGTAAAACTAGAGAAACAAAGAAATATAAAAATTACAAAATATACAGGAAATATGGATATTAAATATATGAAGGAGGTTACAAGTAAATGATATTAATAGCAATAATTATAGGATGTTTAATAGGAGCATTAATAGGAATGTATGCACCTATGGTATCGTACACATATTCAGGATATTTAGCTATTGCTATAATAGCAGCATTAGATTCTGTTTTTGGAGGAATTGTTGCAACTTTAAAAAAGAACTTTAACCTTACAATCTTCATAACTGGATTTTTTGGAAATGCAATTCTTGCGATTTTACTTACGATATTAGGACAAAAATTAAACGTAGACATATATTTAGCTGCAATTATAGTGTTTGTTGGAAGAATGTTTACAAATTTAGCTATAATTCGTAGATATTATATTGATATAGTTATGAAAAAAATAGAAGATAAAAAGAGTAAAAAAGACAATTTAAAGGAAGAAAAAACAGAATAAAAAATAATAAAATTTTTATTACAAAAATATTACAAAAATATAACAAAACTATTGACTTTTTTTTCAAAATATAATAAAGTTAGAAGCAATAAAAAAGCATTAAATTGGAGGAGTTAATTTTGGCAATCGGAGATATAATAGTAGGTATAGATATAGGATCCTCAAAAATTAGCTTAGTTGTAGGAGAAGTGAACAATTTTAACCAAGTAGAGCTTGTCTATACAGTGGAACATAAGTGTAAAGGGATTAAAAAAACAAAAATAATAGATGAAGACGAAATAGCAAATGCAATAGTAAAGTCAATTCAGGATGCTGAAAGAGAAGCAGAAATAAAAATAAATTCGGCATATTTAACAATAGCTGGAAAGTATGTAACAATAGTACAAAATAGCATTACAAAAAATATAAAAGACAAATTTTCTGGAGTTTCTGTAAAAGATGTATCATCAGCATTATTGCAGGTTAAAGACATAGATGTACCTGATGGAAAGAGTATAATAGACATAGTAACAGACAAATTTATATTAGATGATGGAAGAGCGGTGGAAGATCCAGTTGGAAACCTAGTTTCTTCATTTACAGTAAATGCTCAAGTTATATTGGGGGATAGAGAATACATAAAACAATTATCTAATATATGTAAAAAAGCCGATATAGACATAGATGGAATTATTCCAATAACATTAGCAGAACGTAATTTAATACTAGACACAAACGAGTTAAATGATAATGTTATGATAATTGACATTGGCGCTGGAAATACAGAAATAGGCATATTCGAAGGTTCTGCATTTGAATACACAAATACAATACCATTAGGGGGAGATAACATCACAAAAGATGTTCAAATGGTATTGAATATTTCTGAGGAAGAGGCAGAAAAACTAAAAAGACAATATGGATTAGCAATGAAATCATATATAGATAATGACAACGAAATAGTACTAAATACTGTAGAAGATGCCAAAAATAAAGTGATTAAAAGCTCTGAATTGATAGAGATAATTGAAGCAAGAATAGAAGAAATATTTACATTAATAAACAAAGATATAACAAATCAAGGTATAAAACCACGAATTAATAATGTTGTTTTAACAGGACAAGGAATAACAAATATAAGCAAGAGTGATGTGGCTGGGAAAGTAATATTAAATATCCCTGTAAAATTTGCAACAGGAAGATTAATAAGCACAGTAAGACCAGAATACAGAACAGCATTTGCCTTAGTTAGATACATAGCAGCAAGACCATTTGCAAAGAGTGTATCGAGCAGTATAGATTCTAATTCAAACGAAAGCTTTTTCACAAAGATTATGGATAGAATAAAAGAATTTTTTTATTCGTAAGATAAAAAATGGTACAAAAGACGCGGAATATAGATAAATAACAATAAAAATAGTAGGGAGGAAAAACTTTATGATGATGGATAGTAGTGTTGACGAGAACACAATGGCAGACGGAACAGCAACCATAAAAGTAATTGGTGTTGGAGGAGCCGGAACAAACGCAGTAAACAGAATGGTGGACTCTGGAATAAGAGGAGTAGAATTTATAGCTGTTAACACAGATAGACAAGCTTTACTTCTATCAAAAGCTTCATCAAAAATTCAAATTGGAGAAAAAATTACAAGAGGACTAGGTGCAGGAGCAAACCCTGACATTGGTGCTCAAGCAGCAGAAGAGAGCAAAGCTGAAATAACAGAAGCCTTAAGAGGAGCAGATATGGTGTTCGTTACAGCCGGAATGGGTGGAGGAACAGGAACAGGTGCTGCCCCAATAGTTGCTTCGTGCGCAAAAGAAATGGGAATATTAACAATAGGTGTTGTTACAAAACCATTTACATTTGAAGGAAAGAAGAGATTAACTCAAGCTGAGAGAGGAATTGAAAGCTTAAAAGGCAAAGTAGATACTTTAGTAGTAATTCCAAACGACAAATTATTACAAGTAATAGATAGAAAAACATCAATAGTAGAAGCTTTCAAAATGGCTGATGATGTATTAAGACAAGGTGTACAAGGTATATCTGATTTAATTGCTATACCAGGACTTGTAAACTTAGACTTTGCAGACGTAAAGACAATAATGCTTAATACAGGTATGGCACATATGGGAATTGGTAGAGCATCTGGAGAAAATAGAGCAGAAGATGCTGCAAAACAAGCTATCCAAAGTCCATTATTAGAAACATCTATAGAAGGTGCAAGAGGGGTTATTATCAACATTACAGGTGGAAGCAATTTAGGATTACACGAAGTAAACACAGCAGCTGAATTAATTCAAAGAAGTGTAGACCCAGAGGCAAATATCATCTTTGGTGCTGTTATAGACGAAAGCTTAGATGAAGATATAGTAATAACTGTTATTGCAACAGGATTCGAAAAAGAAGATGAAAAAGTTCCTTCAATAGGAGAAATAACAAGCAAGAGCTGGTCACCAAAGACTTCAACAATATCATCAGACACATCAAGCTCAAGCGGAGACCTTGATATCCCTACATTCTTAAGAAAAAATAAGGGAAAATAAACAAAATATTTTTACTTTTTTGAATATACATGATGAATAGAATATAATTAGAAAAGAAATAATCTAAATTTGTAGATTATTTCTTTTTTTCGTGCACAAGATATGACAAACTTTTGAATTTAAAAAAGGTATAATACTAAATGCCATATGGCTAAATATAAGAAGGTGAGAAAGTGACAATATATCTTGATATTATTTTTGTAGAAAATATTTTAATGAATTATATTATTCTTTTTGCTACACTCGTTATATTAAAAGTGAAAAATAAGTGGCAACAGATACGATTGTTAGTGTCTGGAGTAATTGGAAGCATATATGCCATCATTGTATATTTAGACATACTTCCGATATATTCTGGAATAATTGCAAAGGCCATATTATCAATAGTAATGGTATATGTAGCATTTAATCCCCAAAGCATAAAACAACTATTCAAACAATTATTAATATTCTATTTAATATCATTTATATTTGGGGGCTGTACATTTGCATTAATATATTTCATTAAGCCGGAAAACGTTCAAATGCGAAATGGAGTATTTGTAGGAATGTATCCAATTAAGGTTGCTATAATTGGTGGAGTAATAGGTTTTATAATTACTCAAATAGCATTTAAAATAAATAAAAATAAGCTTAATACGAAAAATACAATTTTTGACATACAAATATATTATGAGGATAAAACAATCAATATAAAAGCTTTACTGGATTCTGGAAATATGTTAAAAGACCCAATAAGCGAAATACCAGTAATAATAATAGAAAAAGAAATTATGTATAAAATAATACCAAAAAATATTTTGGATTATATAGAAAAAATAATGAAAGGAGATGAGACTGAAGAAAAATATGATGCTCAAAACTACATATCAAAAATACGAATGGTGCCATTTATGTCCATAGGAAAAGAAAATGGAATGTTAGTTGGAATTAGACTTGATAAAATAAAAATTCAAACAGAAGATATAGATGTGGAAAGGAAAGATGTAATAGCTGGAATATATGATATGAAAATAACAAAGGACAATAAATATAATGCACTTATTGGATTGAATTTGCTAGAAACAGAAAGAGAATAATATCAATCCAAACGTTAGGAAAGGAAAGTGATTACATTGAATTTACTACAAATATTGAAAAACAATGCGAATATATTGTATGTGAAGTACATAAAGAAAGATGATATTGAAACATTACCGATATTCTACATAGGAGGAAGTCAGACTTTGCCTCCACCACTATCACCAACAGAAGAGGAAGATGCAATAAAAAAATTGGCTAATGGTAATTTAGAAACTAGGCAGTTGTTGGTAGAGAGAAATTTGCGATTAGTAGTATATATCGCTAAAAAATTTGAGAATACTGGGACGCGGAATAGAAGATTTAATTTCAATTGGAACAATTGGATTAATGAAGGCAATAAACACGTATGACACGAGTAAAAATATCAAGCTTGCAACATATGCGTCAAGATGCATAGAAAATGAGATACTTATGTATTTGAGAAGAACGAATAAATTAAAAGGAGAAATTTCTATAGACGAACCACTAAATCAAGATGGAGATGGTAATGAATTATTGCTATCAGATATACTTGGAACAGATTATGATTCTATATCTAGAGGACTAGAAGATGAGGTAGATAAAAAACTGTTGAAAGGAGCAATTGCAAAATTAAATTCACGTGAGAAAAATATAATGGAATTAAGATTCGGCTTTATTACAGGAAACGAAAAAACACAAAAAGAAGTTGCCGATATGTTGGGAATATCACAAAGTTACATATCTAGACTTGAAAAGAAAATAATAAGCAAAATGAGAAAAGAAATACTTAGCAAAACAGGTTAAAGTATAGAAAACCTCTTTTAGGAAATAATATAAAAAATATTTCCAAAAGGAGGTTATTTGTTTGATTAACAAGGTAGAAATTTGTGGAGTAAACACATCAAAATTACCGGTGCTATCAAATGACGAAAAAAATAGATTATTAAATGAAATAAAGAAAGGAAATAAAGAAGCCAGAGAAGAGTTTATAAACGGGAATTTAAAATTAGTGTTGAGCGTTATTAAGAGATTCTATGGAAGAGGAGAAAATTTAGATGATTTGTTTCAAATTGGATGTATAGGATTAATAAAGGCAATGGATAATTTTGATTTGAATTTAAATGTACAATTTAGTACTTACGCTGTGCCGATGATTGCTGGAGAAATAAGAAGATATTTAAGAGATAATAATATGGTAAGAGTAAGTAGATCTGTAAGAGACTTGGCTTACAAGGTGCTTGCAGTGAGAGAAAAAGCCCTAAGAGAGAACAAGAAAGAACCTACGGTAGATGAAATTGCAAAAGAATTGGGTGTAGAAAAAGAAGAGATTGCGTTTTGTTTGGATGCAATACAAGATCCGGTTTCACTGCAAGAACCAGTGTATGGAGATGATACTGAAAATATATATGTAGAAGACCAAATAAAAGACAAGAAAAATAGTGATGAAAATTGGGCAGATGATATAACTTTGTTAGAAGTAATGAAAAAATTAAAAGAAAAGGAGAGAAATATCATAAACAAAAGGTTCTTTGAGGGACGAACACAGATGGAAGTTGCAGAAGAAATTGGAATTTCGCAGGCGCAGGTATCACGATTAGAAAAGAATGCTATTGAACATATAAAGAAATTGTATAATTAACAATTTGGTAATCTTCCTAGAAAAGAATCATATAATAATTCTAGGAGGAAATTTTTATGACTGGAAAAGGATTGGATTTTAAGCATAAAGAGGTTGTTAATATTAATACTGGGAAAAGGCTGGGATATGTGCAAGATGTATGTGCTGACTTAGACACAGGTTCGATAACATCAATTATTGTGCCCGGCGAAAACAAGCTGACAAGCATGTTTTCGAACAAAAACGATATAGTCATACCGTGGGAAAAAATACACTGCATAGGGGACGACATTATACTTGTAGACATTTAAAAATAAAAATAGACAAAAATAATAAAAAAATTTGAAAAAAGTGTTGACAAAGAATATGGTCTGTGGTATTATAAGAATGTACCGAGAAACGAGTGAAAATAATAAATATTTTTAGAACGTAAATTAGTAAAAAT
>CAKOZB010000025.1 GCA_934131055.1 uncultured Clostridia bacterium
GTGCCTTATATTCTTTTGAGTTTTCTTTATGTTTTGTTTTGCAAAAGGCTTGTATCAAACTCGTTTCAATTATTTTTCTACTATATTTCGTAATATCTGGATTTATTATTATTGTTTTATTTCTGGCATTTTTTATAAATGTATCTGGCATTCTTTTTATAGCATAATCTTCTGGTGCAAAGCCTAGCATTACTCTTATTTTTTCCATACTATTTGCAATCTCTATTTCAGCAATCTCAGAATACATCTTTTTTATAGCTTCACTTACAATTTCAACTGTTCCTATTTTTTTATATCTTACTGGTAAAAATAAATTTACCTCTTTATCATTCATATCTAATTCTGGAACATTTATATTTTTAAAATCGATATTCAAATTTAAACTTTTTCCTAAAACGCTAACCGTTAAATATGTTTTTATTTCTACTGGTTTTGTCAAATCAATTATATTATTATTTTTTTGTTTTAGAATATTCATCCTTTTATCCTCCTATCAATTCATTGCATAAACGTATGTTCGTATTTCGTGTATATTCTACATCGCTTTTTAGAATTTGTCAATAGATTTTGCGAACATTTTTTCGTTTATTGTATAAAAAAATTATCCACTAAATTAGCGGACAATTTTTTGTGGGCAAATGGTGGGCAGTGGGCAATTTTTTTGCTATTTCCACCATTTTATCTATATATTAAAAATCTCTGTACTAGGCTATTTCATAGCTTCTTCTACTGCAACTGCTATTGAAACTGTAGCACCAACCATAGGGTTGTTACCCATTCCTATTAATCCCATCATATCAACGTGAGCTGGTACTGATGAAGAACCTGCAAATTGAGCATCTGAATGCATTCTTCCCATTGTATCTGTCATACCATAAGAAGCTGGACCTGCAGCCATGTTATCTGGGTGAAGTGTACGTCCTGTACCACCACCTGATGCAACTGAGAAGTATTTCTTTCCTTTTTCATAGCATTCTTTTTTGTATGTTCCAGCAACTGGATGTTGGAATCTTGTTGGATTTGTAGAGTTTCCTGTTATAGATACATCTACATCTTCATGATGCATTATTGCAACACCTTCACGAACATCATTAGCACCATAACATCTTACTTTTGCTCTTTCTCCATCTGAGTAAGGAATTTCTTCTACTATTGTTAATTTTCCTGTATAATAATCAAAGTCTGTTTTTACATATGTAAATCCATTAAATCTTGATATTATTTGTGCTGCATCTTTTCCTAAACCATTTAATATAACTTTTAATGGTTCTTTTCTAACTTTGTTAGCTGATTTTGCAATACCTATTGCACCTTCTGCTGCTGCAAAGCTTTCATGTCCTGCTAAAAATGCAAAGCATTTTGTTTCTTCTGATAAAAGCATTGAAGCTAAGTTTCCGTGTCCTAATCCAACTTTTCTATCATCTGCAACTGAACCTGGTACACAGAATGCTTGTAATCCTTCTCCGATTGCTTTAGCTGCATCTGCTGCTTTTGTACAACCTTTCTTTATAGCTATTGCTGCGCCTACTGTGTAAGCCCAACAAGCATTATCAAAACATATTGGTTGAATTGCTTTAACCATTTCAACTGGATCGAATCCTTTGTCTTGACAAATTTTTCTTGCTTCTTCTAAATCTTTTATTCCATATTTATTTAATACGGGCATAATTTGATCTATTCTTCTTTCATAACCTTCAAATGTTACTGCCATATTATTTGCTCCTTTCATACCTCATAATTATTCTTGTCTTGGATCTATATATTTTGCCGCATCAGCATATCTTCCATATGTTCCTGTAGCTTTCTCTATAGCCTCTTTAGGATCCATTCCACCTTTGATAAAGTCCATCATTTTTCCAAAGTTTAATGCTTTGTATCCTATTATTTGATCATCTTTATCTAATGCTTGGCTTGTTATATATCCTTCTGTAACTTCTAGATATCTTGGTCCTTTTAATGATGTTGAGTATATTGTTCCTATTTGAGATCTGTGACCTTTTCCTAAGTCTTCAAGACCTGCACCTATTGTAAGTCCGCCTTCTGAGAATGCAGATTGGCTTCTTCCATATACTATTTGTAAGAATAATTCTCTCATAGCTGTATTTATAGCATCACATACTAAGTCTGTGTTTAGTGCCTCTAGTATTGTTTTACCTGTAAGTATTTCACCTGCCATGGCTGCTGATTGTGTCATTCCAGAGCATCCTATTGTTTCTATTAATGCTTCTTGTATTACACCTTCTTTTATGTTTAATGTTAATTTACATGCTCCTTGTTGTGGTGCACACCAACCAATACCATGTGTTAATCCTGAAATATCTTTAATTTCTTTTGCCTTAACCCATTTTCCTTCTTCTGGGATTGGGGCTGGTCCATGATTTACGCCTTTTGCAACTGTGCACATTTTCTCTACGTCTTTTGAATAAATCATATTAATTGCTCCTTTCAATACTATAAAATTACGCGTTACCTTCGTAACAGATACATTATATTACAAAATTCTACATTTTTCAATTTTTTTAGCAAAATTTCCATTAATTTTACCTTAAATATGGCTTTCTTATGTTTTCATTCTAGTATTTGTACTTATATCATTAGAAACCTGTTCTTGGTAATTTCTTTTCCTGAATCATTTCATAAACTGTTGCTACGGCTGTATCCTTTGAACTTACTCGATAATCTAGATTATAACCTTCTAGTACAGTACTATTTTCTATTCTTGTATCATTTTTTAATCCGTCATTTGTTTTCATTATTATATGAGGATTTTTTTCTGATTTAAAACCAACATCAACGTTTCCAAAATATATTTTTATTTCTGTTACTTTTTCATCCTTTTCTAAATGTAAATCCGACAAAGTTATGAAATTATTTTCTCCTCCGTTTAAATTTTTCTTTAATACCATATATTCATCTTTTTGATTTGTTTTATAATAAATATTATAAATTATGTCTTTATTATATGTTCCTGTTTCTATGCCAGTAATTTTTGCATATTCTGTCGGCAAATAATCATACCACGTAAAGTCTTCTAATTCTACATTTCCTGTATTTTTTATTTCGAAGCTATAATCAATTTCATCATTTGATTTGGTTATGTTTTTACAAGATTTCGTTATTTCAACCTTCGGATCTTTTGATTTATTTGTTATATCTAGCATTATAATTTCATTATTTTTCTTTATTTCCACATTGTATATTTTTTCATCTAATATGTACCATTTTTCAGTTTCTACTTCTTGTACTGTGTATCTGCCTTTTTCTAATTTTTTTGATAATGCTACTCCATTTTCGTCAGTTACTATTGTATCAACGATTTTATTAGCCTTATTATAAATATTAAATTTTACACCTTCTATTGTACTACCTTCTTCTTTGTCAATGATATTATTTTTGTCTTCGCTTGTTTTATTTATTTGTATCTGTCCTCTTTTTTTCTCATTTTCAATTACTACTTCGGTTACACAATCTTCATTTACTGTTACTTGCATTTTTTCTTCATTTAACACATAATTTTCTAATGTTTCTGTTTCTTTTATATAATAATTTCCAATTGGAATATTTGATAATATTGCTTCTCCATTTTCATCTGTTTTTAATATAGAAACTAATTTTTCGTCTTTATCTTGAATTTCAAATTCTACACCTTCAAGTTTAATTGTAGAATCATCTTTATCTCTTTTTATAATTTTTATCTGTCCCTTTTTCTTTTCATTTTCTATTTTTAATTCTACATTTTCATTCCATTTTACAGTTACATTCTTTTCTTCTCCTATTTTATATTCTTCATTAGTTTTTGTTTCACGTACTATGTAATTGCCGGTATTTACTGTAGTGCTAGCCTTTCCCTGACTATCAGTTACCAAGTGGTCAATAATATTTCCTGTTTCATCAATTATATCAAACTCCACTCCTTCCAAATTAATATTATTATCATCCTTATCTACTTTTCTTATATTTATTTCACCTTTTTTATGGCTATTTGAAAATGATAATATACAAAATTCTTTATAACCTAATTCTAGTTCTGTCTCTTGCTCATCTAAAATATAACCTTCTTTTGTTGCAGTTTCTTTAATTACAACTTTTCCCTGATACAATCCTTTACAATTGGCAATACCATTTTCATCTGTAGTACAAGTAAATACTTTACCATCTTCATATGTAATAGAGAATGTAACTCCTTCAAGTGGTTTACTAGTTTCTGCATCAATTTTTACAATTTGTAATTCTGATTTGTCGCCTCCAACATCAAAGTTTATTGTTCCAGTACTTTCTCTTGTTTTGTCTAATAAAATAACATAGTTTTGTCTGCCTTCTATTTTACTTGCAGTATAATATACCGGAAAATCTTCCATTGTTTTTGTATAATATATTTTTAGTTTCGAGTTTTCTAATATTTCTTTTTTTGGAATCATTACTTTAATTATATCTCCAGGCTTAAATTCAGTTTTTGGATTTTCATTTTCATCTATAATAAGTACATTCTGGCTTTTCCACTCTATTCCTGTAATTCTTACTTCTGCATCTATTCCTGTATCTGTTACCTGATATCTTTTTATACAATATTCCGGATTTTCATCTTCTTCATATTGGCCAATATCAACTATTTCTGGATCTTGTTGTACCTCTTGTTCATTCCAAAATGCTATATTTACTAAATTGTATATAGCATCTATTACTTTTTTCCCTCTTCTTTGTATATCATCTAAATTTTGGTTATTTATCTCAGTCTCTCCGGCTCTGAAATGAGTATATACATTATATGCATTTCCGCCCTCTACATTTCTATATTTAATTACCCAGTACACAGCTTGTTTTGTTGCTAAATATGCATCATCCTCAGTTTCAACCCCTAATTGTTCTGGTGAAACATTTGGATATCCATTTTTTAAAACTCTCCATATTTTTTCATCTTTTAATTCATATTTTACTTCTGTATCATAATTTTCATCTTCGCCAGGTAACCAGCCAACTCCATCTAAATCTTGATCCATGCAATACGCAATCTTTTTACTTCCATCTTTGTCTGTATAATATGTTCTAGAATAAGTTTTGTACATCCACATTCCTCTGTTTTCATTCCAATACTGTATTGAATAAAATCCCAAATCTCCTCTTTCGATATTAATTGTATCCCCTATATTAATTGTACTTGCAACGGCAAAGGCAGTTGGCCAAAGTATCATTAATATTTGTAAAATTACTAGTATTTTATTTAATTTCGTTCTAATCATAACTTTCCTTTCCCCTTAAATATTTTCTTGTACAGCTTGTACACATAATCTTTGATTTACTTTATTTTTTATACATGTTATTAGTGTAAGCCTATTGTCTTGCGTTCCTTCTAATTGACTCCAATCTGTTTCAAGTATCTCCTTTTTTAAATTTACAATATATTTTCTTTCTCCATATTGAGTGGAATATATTATTTCATCTCCTGGTTCTAATTCATTTATTCTAGCAAAATATGAATATTGATTTCCTCTATTGTGAGCTGCTAGTCCTACATTTCCATCATACTTTGCCGTTTCCTCTATATGCCCTATGTAATCTCTTAATATTTCATTAGTACTTCCTTCTTTAACAGTTCCTGTTAAATTTATCTTTTCAATTTTTAAAGTTCCTATCAGTTCATCATCAAATCCGTCATCTTCCGTTACTTCTTGTTCTGTGCCTTCAACATCATTTAACTGTTCTGTGGTGTTTTGTTTTTCCGCTTCTATAACTTTTTTGTCATATGAAAATAGAAAGCCCATACCAACAATTAAAACAAGCACAATAAATAAAACAAATAGCTTTTTATTCACTTTTGCCTCCCTTTATTTAATTTCTTACATTGGATTTTATTTTTAGAATAAATTTTTTTGAAAAAATCATTTGTGATATAGTATTTTGATATATCAAATTTTAACTAATATAATTATACATGATTTTAAAATATAGTCAATATATTTTTTACATATTTTTACAGTTTCATATATCATAATTCGACAATTAATTTTAATATAGCATCCTTAAAATAAAAAAGATTATAAAACTATTAATTAGCCTTATAATCTTCTATTTTATACTATGCTTCTGGTTCTATTAAACCAAAGTTTTTGTTATCTTTTAATTTGTATATAACATTTACTTTTCCTGTTTCAATGTTAACAAATGTTAAAAATCTATTTTGTGGTTGATTCTCTAATAATAATTTAGCATCTTCAGCACCCATAGGTTTTATACTGTAATACATAGTCTTTACTATTTCATCTTCTACTTCATGTTCTTCAGCTCTGCTTGCTTCTTTAGCTCTTATAGATTCTGTCATATTTTGCTTGTCCTTTTTAGTTTTCATTTTTCTAATTTGGCCCTCTAATATGTCAATATCTTTATCTATTGAAGCATATAAATCATTGCTTGCTGTTACAGCTCTGAATGATTCTCCATTAACAGATATTTGCATTTCTGCAACTTGGTCTCCGCCTTCTTTTTTTATTGTTACAAATAAATTTATATCTTCTGTATCAAAATATTTTTCTATTCTCTCTGCTTTTGTATCAATATAATTCTTTATTGCGTCTGTTGCCTTTAGTTCCTTTCCTGTTATTTTTATGTTCATAAAAATCGCTCCTTTCAATTTATCGAAATGTTATTTTGTTTTGCGACTTCATTATATATGTTTTTTATGCTTTTTTCAAGTGTTTTTTGTGCTTTTGTTGTTATATTGCATTTTTTATATGTTTTATTTTATATTTTTCTGCTATTAAATACACCTCTACTACATCGAATCTTATTTGCTTGTTTTCAAGTTTGTTTTTACATACGTAATATTGAGCTGTTTTGACTATATGTACCTGTTTCTGTCTGTTTACTGCTTCTGCTGGTCTACCATATTTTACATTAGTTCGAGCCTTTACTTCTACAAATATTATTTGATTTTGTTCTGTTGCTATTATATCTATTTCTCCTTGCTTTCCACGAAAGTTTCTTTCTAATATTCTATAACCAGTACAATTAAGATATTTAGTTGCTAAATCTTCTCCCAATTTTCCAACTTTCTGTTTAGTTGTCATATTATCTCCCCTTTCCACTCTCAAACAATTAAACAAGTAGTCTCATAAACTACAAATGAATATTTTTCATCATTATTCGCACCCTCTAACTAATCTTTTTATCTACCCTCACATAATAGTTTCCTGGCATTTGTTCAACACTTCCCTCAATCTCCATAATTGTAAGCATCGAACTTACTTCTGCAACATCTTTATTTATTTTTTTTGAAATTTCTTCTGAGTTCATTTCTTTTTCTAATAGTTCATAAATTTTACTAAATTCCCTTGAAACACTTATACTTTCCTGTCCAAGAATGACTTTCTGTTCTCTTTTAATCTCTTTCTCATTAAGATTACATGAATCATTGTAAAATTTCTTTCCATATAAATCTTCTATTAATTGTTGAGGTGTAGTTACTATTTTTGCACCATCTATCAATAACTCTTTTATTCCAGAACTATTTTTTTGGTCTAGATTTACCGGAATACAATATACATTTTTCTTTTGAAGTTTTGCATATTTAGCAGTTATTTTACTTCCACTTCTATGTTCTGCCTCTATTACTAAAACTGCATCAGCCAGTCCACTAATTAATCTATTTCTTTTAGGAAAGTTACTCATCTTAGTTTCTTCATCCTCTGCATATTCAGTAATTACACAACCACCAATATCTATAATATTATTGTAAAGCCATAAATTTTGTGTAGGATAAATATATTTAAATCCACCTCCGAGGACAGCAATTGTTTTTCCTTTTTCATGCATAGCACCACAATGTGCCGATGCATCTATACCTATGGCCATTCCACTAATTACACAAATCCCATGCTTTGCTAGCTCTGTTGCAAATATGTTTGCATATTTTCTACCATATTCTGAACAATTTCTAGAACCCACTATTGCAACAATTTTTTCCGTATTTAATAAACCCACATCACCTTTACAATACAGCTGTTCAGGATATTCACCTATTTGCAACAGCCTTTGTGGGAATTTTTCTTCATAACATTTAATAACTTCTATAATTAATCTTCCTCCTATCCTAAGATACAAACTTTACTAAAAATTGTAATCAATTTTAGTATTACCTTGTCCAATATTTCCTATCTAAACTCCTATACTGTATAGCTTCTGCTATATGTTTTTTCTTTATTTCCTCTGAATTATCTAAATCCGCTATTGTCCTTGCAACCTTTAATATTCTTGTATATGCTCTTGCACTCATTTTCAATCTTTCGAATGCAGAATGTAGTAATTTTTCGGATTCTTCATCTAAGATACAAAATTTATTTATTAGATTCGAATTTAGTTCTGAATTTGAAAAAATTTTATATTCTTTGTAACGTTCTCTTTGCTTTTCTCTGGCCTTATTTACTCTTTTTCTTATTTCGGTTGAAGTTTCTTCTATCTCATTTTCCTTTAAATCTGTGTATTTTACTGGGCTAACTTCTACCTGTATATCTATTCTGTCTAATAAAGGTCCACTTAATCTATTCATATATTTATAAATAGCAGTTTCACTACAGGTACATTCTTTTTCTTTTGAGCCGTAATATCCACACGGACACGGATTCATAGAAGCAACAAGCATAAATCTACATGGATATACAATATTTCCACTTAGCCTATTAATGTTTACCTGTCCTTCTTCCATAGGACTTCTCAGTAATTCTAGGGTATTTTTATTAAATTGAGGTAATTCATCCAGAAATAACACTCCATTATGTGCTAAGCTTATTTCTCCTGGTTTAGCTATTTTACCACCGCCAATTAGTGCCGCAGGTGTAATTGAATAATGTGGAGCTCTGTATTGCCTATTGTTTATAATTTGCTCTCCTTGTGGCATATTTCCTGCAATACTATATATCTTAGTAATTTCTATTGCTTCTTCAAAAGTTAAATCTGGCAATATTGAAGCTACTCGTTGTGCCATCATTGTTTTACCCGAACCAGGACTTCCAATAAGCAGGCAATTATGACCTCCTGCTGTCGCGACTTCCAGTGCTCGCTTTACATTTTTTTGACCTTTCACATCTTCAAAATCTGTATTTGTGTATTCAGTGTTATACTCAAATTCTGTTTTTTTCTCCGGAGAGATTTTAATTTTATTATTAAAAAATTCAATTACTTCTCTAAGATTTTCTACTCCAATCACATCTATTCCATCAACAAGAGCCCCTTCTTTTGCATTTTCTTTTGGCAGGATTATTTTATTAATTCCCTTTCTTTTTGCTTCTAAGCAAATAGGCAAAATTCCATTAACTCTATTTATATGTCCATCTAAAGATAGTTCCCCAATTACAACAGTTCTTTCTTCTATCATTTTTATTACGCCCATGTTTAATAAAATGGCTACCGCAATTGGTAAGTCATAAAATGTGCCTTCTTTTCTTAAATCCGCCGGAGATAAATTGACTATAATTTTTCTGCTTAAAAACTCATACCCAGAATTTTTTATCGCAGTTTTTACACGCTCTTTAGCTTCTTTTACACTAATATCTGGCAAGCCAACAATTTCCCAGCAAGGCATACCAGACGAAATATCTACTTGCACCTCTATTAAATAGCCTTCTAGTCCTCTAAGCGCAATACTATTTACTTTAGATAGCATAATTACGCACCACTTTCTATACAAATTTCATAATTGGGTTTTTCTTCGAATTAATTTTCTGAATAAAATTGTTTGATTTAAGCTTTAATAAGTATATACCATAAATTTCCATTTTGCAAGTATAACTCATCGTCAAATTTCTACATAATACGACACAACTTTTTTATACCATATATTAATTAACTTTATTAAATAATATGCAATGTTTGGATTTCAAAGATAAAAGAGTACATGCTTACTCTATTTTTAATATAAAAAGCCTCTTCAAGAATACCTTGAGGAAGCTCTTATTGTTGTGTATATAAGCCTTTTTCTTCTATATATTGTACTATTTCCGGCCTTGTATATTTTTCACATTCTTTATAATTTCCGTTTTGTATAAGTTCTCTTATAATTCCAGAACTTACATTCGAATATTTTTTCTCATCTAGAAATTCAAAATTATTTTTATTTTGCTTTAATATTTCTTGTGTAGCTAATAAGCTTTTTGAGTCTGAACCATTTCTTTCAAATATTATGTATTTAAAATTTTCTATTAACTCTTTTGCATTTTTCCAAGTAGGCAATTTTTCAAAGTTGTCTGCTCCCATTATATAATAATTTTCTGTGCTTTTATATTTTTGCTCTATCAATTCAAATGCCTGCAAGGTATTTAAAGACTCTTTTCTTCCTAACTCAATGTTCTCAACCTTTATTTTATCGTCACAAATAAGCTCCAACATTTTATATCTATAATTTTCATCTATCAAACTAGGCTTATTGTATAAGTTCCCAACTGGCACAAAATATACTGCATCCAAATTAAATTTTTCTATTGACATTTTTGCAACATTTATATGCGCATATGTTGGTGGATTAAAGCTGCCACCAAAAAAGCCTAATTTCTTCATTATTTGCATTTCTCCTTTAAAACCAAAAATCAATTAAAATTTTAATACACATTTTTACATTCATAAAAATTTTACATAGTTTTTTTATGATTGTTATTTAATTTTCTACTTTGTTTAATCTTATAATATTAAATACTTAATTTTTCATTTAAGATAATTCTTTTTCTTAATTTCATGATAAATTATACGTATTTTTATACTTTTTGTAAAGATTTTTCTACTAATCCTTGCAAATTTACCAAATTCATGGTACAATAATATGCGTTATAATTACAAACTCAAAGGGAGGTGCAATAAACATGCCAAATATCAAATCTGCAATCAAACGTGTAAACGTTATAGAGAAGAAAACTGCTAGAAATAATATGATTAAATCTGGATATAAATCAGCTGTTAAGAAATTTGAGCAAGCTGTTGAAGCTGGAAAAGTTGAAGACGCAAAAGTTTTACTTTCTGAAGCTACAAAGAAAATAGACCAAGCTTGTACAAAAGGAGTTATCGTTAAGAATACAGCTTCTAGAAAAAAATCTGCTTTAGCAAAAAAATTAAATGCAATGAATGCATAAATAAAAAATTGTGCACAGTTTTTTATTGAGTAGAATCGTAATAACATTTGTTATTGCGATTTTATTTTTTCGCTATGCTCATTACATTTGTTCCAAGTGCCTTTCTTACTTAACTTGTCCTACATTTTTATTCCGATTTATCAACTAAGTATTTTGTACAATATTGTATATTATAGAACAATCATCACTACATTACTTTATATCAATTTTTCCATTTATTTCAACTATATTTTTCATCTTTTATATGATATCATTTATATAGTAGATTTAAAATATAATTTTGCCTGTTGGCTGTAATTATATAATATATATTAAATTACCAGAGTAAAATACACAAACCTTACAATAGTATATTTTTCAATATATTATAAATAAATTAGAAAGGATGGATTTTTAAATGTTTTTGATTTTTAGGAGCTTTTTTAATAAATTTCTTTCTGTTTTTGATTTTTCTTTTGAACCAAAAGTAAAAAATCTTATGACTACAGGTGTGCGAATTTCGTTTATTTTAGTACTATTTGCCACACTTATAATGTCTATTTACTTAACCATGAATCAATCTTACATAGTATATGAAATTGGCTCTTCTCTTTTTAAATCTTTCACCATGTTTGTGGCTGTTTTCTTTATAAGTGGAGTCGCATTTAATACTATTTTAAAAGAAAAAACTAGTAGATAACTCCCTAACCTATATTTTCATAAAAAAGATGCACATTTAAAGTAATTAAACTCTTCGTGCATCTTTATTATTATTTATTCATTTCTTCTATGAACATTTTGTTCAACATTTGTGGATTTGCCTTGCCTTTTGTAGCTTTCATGGCTTGTCCGACTAAGAATCCTAAGGCTCTATCTTTTCCTGCTTTATAGTCTGCTATTGATTGTGGGTTTGCTTCTAATATTTGCATTACAACTTCTTTTATAGCACCTTCGTCAGAAATTTGTATCCAACCTTTTGCTTTTATTATTTCTTCTGGTTTGCGTGTTGTAGCATCTTCTGCAAACATTTCTTCAAGCACTTTTTTACCTATTGCAGAACTTATTGTTCCCTTGTCTATCAATTCTACTAAACTTGCAAGTTCAGCTCCTGCAAATGGAATGTGTTCTGGCTCTAGCTCTTCCTCGTTCAATATACGAGAAATGTCTGATAAAATCCAGTTGGCAACTGCTTTTGCATTTTTGCATATTTTTTCTGCATCTTCAAACAAGTTTGATAAATATTTAGAAGCAGTAAGCAATCTAGCATCTTTCTCAGATAACTTATATTCTTCCATGTATCTTGTTTTTCTGCTTTCTGGCAATTCTGGAAGTGATTTTCTTATATTTTCTATGTATTCATCAGACAATTTTATTGCAACTAAGTCTGGCTCTGGGAAATATCTATAATCTTGTGCATCTTCCTTATTTCTCATAGAAAATGTTCTACCAGATACATCGTCCCATCTTAGTGTTTCTTGCTCTATAATTCCGCCATTATCTAGCACTTCTGACTGTCTTTGAATTTCATATTCTATCGCTCTAGAAATTGACTTAAATGAGTTCATGTTTTTCATTTCAGTACGTGTTCCAAATGGTGTTCCTGGTTTATGTATAGAAACGTTTACGTCTGCTCTAAATGAGCCTTCTTGCATCTTACAATCAGATACTTCTATATATTCTAATGTAGATTTTAATTTTTTCAAATAAGCATCTGCCTCTTTTGCAGATCTTAAATCTGGTTCTGAAACTATTTCTATTAGAGGAACTCCAGCTCTGTTTAAATCGACTAAGCTTCCCTCGCTAAACTCGTTGTGGTTTAGCTTTCCGGCATCTTCTTCAATATGAATTCTTAAAATTCTTACTTTTTTCTTTTCACCGTTTTCTTCTTCAATTTCTATGTAACCATTATTGCAAAGAGGCTTGTCAAATTGTGAAATCTGGTAAGATTTTGGTAAGTCTGGGTAAAAATAATTTTTTCTATCGTTTTTACTGTCTTTTGAAATTGAACAATTTGTTGCAAGACCTGCTTTTACAGCATATTCTACTACTTTTTCGTTTAATACTGGAAGAGTTCCTGGCATTGCCATACAAATTGGGCATGTGTGTGTGTTTGGCATTCCACCAAATTCTGTTGAGCAGTTGCAGAATATTTTTGTTTTTGTAGAAAGCTCTGCATGGACCTCTAGTCCTATAACAACTTCATAATCTTCTCTTGCCATTTTTTACTCTCCTTTCTTAAATTCTGGTTTATATTTTTCTCTAAATTTTTCTTTTTGCTCAAATGTATATGCAGCATTTAATATTGTTTCTTCATCGAATCGTTTTCCTATAAGTTGCATTCCTATTGGCATTCCTTTGCTATCAACTCCGCAAGGTATTGATATTGCTGGAACTCCGGCAATATTTATTGAAACTGTACATATATCAGCCAAATACATTTCTAATGGATTGTTTGATTTTTCTCCAATTCCGAATGCTGTTGTTGGAGCAACTGGTGTTAATAAAACATCATATTTTTCGAAGTTTTTATCAAATTCTTTCTTTACGAATGTACGTACTTTTTGAGCTTTTTTGTAATATGCATCATAGTAACCAGATGATAGTACATAAGTTCCTAATATTATTCTTCTTTTTACTTCTGGTCCGAAGGCTTCGCTTCTTGAATTTACGAATAATTCTTTCAAGTTTTTGTAGTCTTTTGCTCTGTATCCATAGCGGATTCCATCGAATCTGCCTAAGTTTGAACTTGCCTCTGCACACGCTATTATGTAATATGTTGCAAGTGCATACTCGGCAACGTCAAGTGAACATTCTTCAACTATTGCTCCCATTTCTTTGTATTTTTCTATGGCTTCTTCTAATTTTGCTTTTACTTCAGCATTTATTCCTTCTCCGAAGAATTCCTTTGGAACGCCTATTCTCAAGCCTTTAACATCATTTTTCAAAGACTTTGTATAGTCTTTTTTCTCTAGATTGTATGATGTTGAATCTTTTTCATCATGACCTGCAATCAAATTTAAAAGCATAGCACAGTCTGTTACGTCTTTTGTGATTGGTCCTACCTGGTCTAATGATGAAGCAAATGCAACTAGTCCATATCTTGAAACTAATCCATAAGTTGGTTTTAATCCAACAACTCCGCAGAAAGATGATGGCTCACGAATAGATCCACCTGTATCTGAACCTAAAGCCCATGGTACCATGTCTGCTGCAACGGCTGCTGCAGAACCTCCTGAAGAACCTCCTGGTACTTTGTTTAGATTCCATGGGTTGTGTGTGATTTGCATTGCAGAATTTTCTGTTGAACTTCCCATAGCAAATTCGTCCATGTTTAGCTTTCCTAGACTGATTATGTCTTGCTCTTTTAGTTTTTCGACAACTGTTGCATCATATGGTGCGACAAAGTTTTCTAACATTTTAGATGCACATGTTGTTTTAACACCATTTGTGCATAGGTTGTCCTTTATTCCAATTGGAACACCTGCAAAACCTGACTTTGTTCCACTTTTTCTTTCTTCGTCAGCCTTAACAGCTTCTTTTTCTGCTTCGTCTAAAGT
>CAKOZB010000026.1 GCA_934131055.1 uncultured Clostridia bacterium
TATATCATCTCTATCATCATATCTATCCAGATTTTTTACTCTATATATAGCATCAGTTTTGTGATGTGGTAAAACAGAAAGAATTGTAGTATCTTTTCCAAGCAGTAATATCGCCGCAAGGTTTAACCCCCTTTTTCCCGTAGTAAAATCTTCTCCATATAGATTTGCACTTTTTATGAGCTCAAAGTCTGTCATGTTAGCCCAAGGATGATCTTCTCCATTTCTATTTATCGCCATTTTTCTTGCTCTTTGAATTAAATCTTTTCTTAAGTCAGAAATTTTTGCATATGGGTATATTTTATTTTCTGTATATTCTTCCTGCTTTCTCATATAAATATTCGCTATTCTTTCAGATTGTCTTACCTCATAGTCTCCATCTTCATTTCTATCATATATTTTTCCATTTGTCTTGTGTACACTTGAACTTTCATTTACATACACATGCAAAATCAACTTATTATCTACTTCGTATTCCCTTATGTTTAGGTATATAGTTGGTTCAATTTTTTGACTACTATTACATAAATTCACAAAATCTTTTTTCATTTCAACTATCGATTTCTTATCCACGCCAACAATACTTCCATCATCATCTACACCTAGAAAAATATTTCCACCGTTTCTATTTAGAAAAGCACATATAGTTTCAAATAAATTTTTAGGTAACTTATTGAAAGCTTTCTTAAATTCGGTTGTAACACATTCACCTTGTTCAATTATTTCTAATAACTCCTCTGGAATTTTCTCAGCCATTTCAATTCTCCTTTAAAAAAAAACTATTACACTTACACTTTTTTATCATCATGCAAAAAAACAAGTAATCTCGTATAAACCTATATCAAAATTACTTGTTTTTCTGCGTTTTTTATTTCGTTTAATTTCTATTTATTATTCAGCTTTTGGTGCTTCTGCAACTGGTGCAGTTTCTTCAGCAGGAGTTTCAACTACTGTTTCTTCAACAGCTTCTGTTAAATCTTCTTTTACATCTATATATTTAGATTCAATTTTTGCTCCAACATTTTCCTTTGTCTTAGCAGCTTTACCAGTTCTGTTTCTTAGGTAGTATAATTTAGCTCTTCTAGCTTTTCCTACTCTAACTACTTCAACTTTCTCTACTAATGGAGAGTGTACTAAGAATGTTTTTTCTGTTCCTACTCCATAAGCAATTCTTCTTACTGTAAATGTAGCGTTAACTCCGCCACCTTGTTTCTTTATTATTATTCCTTCGAATACTTGGATTCTTTCTCTGTTTCCTTCCTTAATTCTTTGATGTACTCTTACTGTGTCACCAACTTTAAGGTCTGGAATCTTATTTTTCAATTGTTCATGTTCTATTGATTTTATTATATCCATCGATATTCTCCTTTCTTAATTTTCTAATTTATATTTCGGCTATTTTATTACACAATCTTGATAGTTCTAGTAACATATCTTAATTTTCATGTTCTTCCGAAATTATTTTTTCTGCTTCTTTTAAATCTTTTTCATTAAGAAGCTCTGGTCTTTTCAAAAATGTATTTGTTAAAGAACTTTTTCTTCTCCACTCGTCTATTTTCTGATGATTTCCTGAAGCTAGTATTTCTGGAACTTTTTTTCCATGAAATTCTTCTGGTCTTGTATATTGACTATATTCTAAATACCCTTGAGAAAATGATTCTTCTTTTGTAGAATCTGTACTTAGTACGCCTTCTACATATCTGCTCACTGAATCAATAAGCACCATTGCGGGTAGCTCTCCTCCAGTTAGCACATAATCTCCAATCGATATTTCTTCATCAACAATTTCATCTAATACACGTTGATCAACCCCTTCGTAGTGACCACAAAGTAGAATTAAATGTTCTTTCTTAGATAATTCTTGAACTTTTGCCTGGTTTAATTTTTTTCCCTGAGGTGATAAGAATATTACTTTTGATTTTTCATCTTTTACAGATTTATATGCATCATACACAACATCTGCTCTCATTACCATTCCTGCTCCACCACCATATGGAGTATCATCTACTTTTTTATGCTTGTCTTTCGAAAAATCTCGTATATTAATTAGATTAATATTTATTAAATTTTGCTTAGACGCTCTTTCAATAATACTGTGTTTTAATGGCTCAAACATTTCTGGAAATAATGTTAGTACATCAAATTTCATATTTACTCCTCTTTAAATTAAACCTTCAATAATGTGAACTATTATTTTTTTATTTTCTAAATCTACTTGTTTTAGTACATCTTTGATTGCTGGCAATAAAATTTCTTTGCCTTCATCATTTTTTACAACATATATGTCACAGCTACCAGTGTTATATATGTAATCTACTTTTCCAAGTAATTCTTCTTCATCACTATATACATCTAATCCTATTAAATCTGCTATGTAATAAGTACCCTCAGGAAGCTTCTTTGCATTTTTTCTGTCCATTTTTATGTAACAGTTACGCAATGTTTCTGCTTGTTCTGGAGTCTCTATTCCTTTTAACTTTAGGATTACCATACCTTTGCTGTAATTAACTTTTTCTATTTGGAATGATTGTAATTGATTTTTCTTTTCGACAAAGATTTCTTTAAAAGTATCAAATTTTTTTATATCATCTGTAAAAGGCTTTACTTTTACTTGACCTCTTATACCAAATGTGTTTACTATTTGACCTAGTTCTAAATATTTTTCCATTACCTATTCCTCAAATATAATTCCAACTTTTTTATGTTCTTTAGCTGTAATAGCTTTCATAACAGTTCTTATTGCTTTTGCATTTTTGCCCTGCTTTCCAATAACTTTTCCCATGTCCTCATCAGCAACTTTAACTTTAAGAAGTATTCCCTTCTCATCGTCAGTTCTGGTAATTTGAACTTGTTCCTTGTTATCTACAAGACTTTCAATTATTGTTTTTAATATTTCTTCCATACAACTTCGCCTTTCTAAAAGCATTCACACATAAATTATTGTGCTTTCTCTATTAAAGCTTTTACTGTATCTGTTGGCTTTGCACCATTTTTAATCCATGTTGCAACCTTTTCTTTGTCTAAGTTGATTGTAGCTGGATTTGTCATTGGATCATATGTTCCAATTTTTTCTACTATTCTTCCATCTCTTGGAGATCTTGAATCTGCAACAACGATGTGATAGAATGGAGCTTTTTTTGCACCTGCTCTTTGTAATCTGATTTTTACCATTTATTTTCACCTCCGCATTTTTAGAAACTGCTCTTTTAGAACAACTTTTTATATAAATTTCTGTACTTACAAACTTTTAGGTTCGTATAATGTACATAAAAATTAATAACTTATTTATAAAACTTAATATCTATATTATTGGTTTAAATTCATTTCTTTCATCATCTTTTTTAAAGATTTTTTATCCTTCATTTGTTTCATCATTTTCTGTGTCATCTCAAATGACTTCATGAATTTATTTATTTCTTGCACGCTTGTTCCACTACCATTTGCTATACGAATTCTTCTTGAACCATTTAATAGTTTAGGATTTTTTCTCTCCTTATCAGTCATAGAGCATATTATTGCTTCTATTCTTGTAAATTCTTTTTCATCTACTTTTAAGTCCTTAATATTTGCCATTCCTGGTATCATTTTAAGTATTGATGAAAATGAACCCATTTTTTTTACTTGTCTTAATTGAAGTAAATAATCATTCAAATCGAATTCTTTTTTAGCTAATTGTTTTGTAAGCTTTTCTGCTTCTTCTTGATCAAATGATTCTTCTGCTTTTTCTATTATTGATAAAACATCACCCATTCCCAGTATTCTTGATGCCATTCTGTCTGGATGGAATACCTCGAGCTCACTTAGCTTTTCTCCCATACCCACAAATTTTATTGGTTTGCCAGTTACTTTTTTTACTGATAACGCAGCACCACCACGTGTATCACCATCTAACTTTGTAAGTATTACTCCGTCTATTCCTAAAGCATCATTAAATCCTGTTGCAACATTTACAGCCTCTTGACCAGTCATAGAATCTACAACTAGTAATATTTCATGTGGATGAACACTTGCCTTTACATTTTTAAGCTCGTTCATCAATTCTTCGTCTATCTGTAAACGTCCTGCTGTATCTAATATTACAACATCATTCAATTTTGAATAAGCAACACTCATTGCCTGTTTTGCAATATGAACAACATCTTTCGAATTTTCATTTGCAAATACCGGAATATTTAATTGTGCTCCAACTACTTGTAACTGCTTAATTGCAGCTGGTCTGTAAACATCACACGCAACTAGTAATGGCTTCTTACCTTGTTTTCTAAGTAAGTTTGCAAGCTTACCAGCTGTGGTTGTTTTACCAGAACCCTGAAGACCAACTAACATTATTATTGTTGGTGGATTCGAGCTAAAATTTATATTAGCCTCTGTTCCTCCAAGTAGTTCTACTAATTCATCTTTTACAATCTTAACAACTTGTTGTCCTGGAGTTAAAGATTTTAAAACGTCTTGGCCTAAGGCTTTTTCTTGAATACTTGCCGTAAATTCTTTAACAATTTTGTAGTTTACGTCAGCATCAAGTAGGGCAAGTTTTACCTCTCTTAGCATTTCTTTTAGATCCGATTCAGTAATTCTTGTTTTTCCTCTTAATTTCTTTGTAAATTCTTGTAATTTAGAAGATAGTCCTTCAAAAGCCATATTTTTAACCCTCCGTTTTTTTGTCTTTTATCGTTGATTATGCATTTAAGCTAATTAATTCTTTTCTTACGCTGTTTAGGATTTTTTCAACTTTCTTATCTGATGAGTTGTCTGTAATCTTACTTAGCTCTGAAAGAATGTTTTGAATTTGCTTTTCTTGGTCAATTGTTTTTTTCATAATTCCTAGCTTTTGCTCATATTCCAAAAGCTTACTTTCTCCTTTCTTAACAATGTCGTTAACAGCTTGCCTTGTTATCTTGTTATTTTCAGCAATTTCAGTCAAAGAAAGGTCCTCATTGCAATAATCGTTCAATATATTCAATTGTCTTTTTGTTAGAAGATTGCCATATATCTCACATAGCATTCCAATTTGAACTTTCTTTTCCATATTATCACTTTCTCCTTGCATGACTTTATTAGTATAATTGCTAATTTGTAATGCTTATATACTTTACAACATTTTAAGCAATTTGTCAAGTAGTTTTACATTATTTTTATATATTTTCATAACTTATTAGCTCTATTTTATTAGATATAAATTCTTTATTTTCATCAATCGGCTTAAATAAATCTGTAGATAAATATTTTTTATTGTCATCTGCAAATACCGTGGCTACAGTATTTGTCATTTCTTCGCCTAATAGAACACTTCCTATAAAATTCGCACCAGAAGATATTCCAACTCCTAAGCCTAACTCTTTTGCAAGTTTTCGAGACATATTTACTGCATCATCATCATTTATTTTTATTATTTTATCTATACTTTTCAAGTCAACTAACTTCGGAATAAAATCATCCCCAATTCCCTCTATTTTGTGTTGTCCTTGTATTTCTCCACCAGATAGAAGTGGCATTTTTTCCGGTTCTATTGCCGTAATTTGCATGTTCGGAAATTTTTCTTTAATTCTTTTTCCGGTTCCCATAAGAGTTCCACCGGTTCCAGCGCCAGATACGAAGCCTCCTATATCACAATTACTTTGTTCTAATATTTCTTTTCCAGTCGTCTCGTAATGAGCTAAAAAATTATCATAGTTTTCAAACTGATTTGCTAAAAATCCATTTTTTTCATCAGCCATTTTTTTAGCTTCTTTCACGCACTGTATAAAGCCTCCCTCTTCTTTAGAAATTAATATTACATTTGCTCCATATTCTTGCATTAATTTTACTCTCTCAGTGCTCGCCCAATCTGGCATAAATATGTATACCGGGTGTTTATAACGTGCACCTAAAGCCGAAAGTGATATTCCAGTATTTCCGCTAGTCGCCTCAATTATTGGCATACCATCTTTTAAATTTCCTCTTTCTATTGCACTATTTATAATATAAAATGCAACTCTATCTTTTATACTTCCTGTTAAATTGTAATATTCAAGCTTTGCAAACACTGATTTTTCTTTGTTATTGTACCTATAATTTATCTTTATCATCGGTGTGTTTCCACTTTCTTTATTATTTTTTTCATTTAAGCTAATTTTATTAAAACAGCTTTCATCGTTATCTCCATAAATTTTACTAGTCATAAATCAAAAAACCTCCTTATATGCGTCTTTACTTTTCATGTTATTTATTTTTACGTTTTACATCGTAAAAAATAAACTATGTATTACATAGCTTATTATAATAATATTTATATTATATTAATTTTATCAATGTTTTATTTAACTATTATTTTTATCTATTATAGTAATCATCATCATTATCATCTGTCTCATCATATTCAAATTCGTATGTTTCAGTTGGTTTATGGTATTTTATATTTTTCTTTGGTTTTACTTGTTGTGGTTGAATTGTTGCTTCTATTGTTTTACTTTCATTCATTTGCATTTCTTGTTTTCTATCTTCTCTTTCTTCTTGTCTTTCTCTTTCTTTTCTTCTATCATCTTGTGCTTTCTCTTCCTTTTTATTCTGCATCTGTTTATTTAACATAGCATTTACTTTTTCAATTAAATCAGGTACATAATCCAACAATCTATCCAAACATGAACTATGGTCTACTGGCAATAGTTTCACAGTGTTTGGTTGTACCACTAAGAAAGCAACTGGTGTTATATTTACTCCTGCCCCAGATCCACCGCCGAAAGGCAATCTATATTGAACTTGTTCTTCTTTCTCCTTCTTTGTATATTCGTCTATTGTTTCTCCTCTAAATTCACTTCCTCCTGCAGCAAAGCCAAATCCAACTTTTGAAATTGGTATAATCACCGTACTGTTTGAAGCCTGTATCGGTTCTCCAATTATCGTATTTACATCAATCATGTCTTTAATGCTATTCATAGCCGTATTCATAAGGTTTTCTATTGGATGTTCTCCCATATTAATCACATTCCTTCCTTGCCTTAACTATTTCTTTATTTACGTAAGGCACTAATCATGTTGAAAAATCAAACTTTATCATCAAAACCCAAAGCACATATTACCATAATTTCTATACTGCTCATAAGTTCTGAACACACAAAATTACGATTATTCTTTCAACTTTTTTATTTTTAGTATATAACTAATATGTACCAATTTTTTCTTTTTTATACAGCTTGTGCATTTCTTTTTTCTATATTTTTCATAATATTTTTATCTTTTTTTGCTTTACTATTTTCATTAAAGCTTTCATATTGTTTAGTTGTTTTTGCCAGCATTAGTGCAATATAAAGTAGATGAGATATTTTCGTAGCAACTTTTATATTCATTTTTACCGAATAAATATTTTTTGGTTGATAAATAGGTTGTACACTATATATTACTGTTTTAGATATTTTTTGCTTCTTGCCAAACTTTGCTCTCGCTAATATATTAGGAATTATTGCAGATATTATCCCTATCAAATACGATGTAATCACATAATCTTCTGTTCCAATAGAAATGTTTGCCTTAAATTCATTTAATTCAACTTTTGTATTTAATATTAATCTTCGTATTTTGGTATTTTTTAGTATAATTGCCACTTCTTTTTTTGCAGTCTTTTTCATCTTTTCCGCTTCTGCTTTATTATTTTGTTCATAACTTTTTATTTTGTTATTTAATTTTAAAATCTTCTTTTTATTTAAGCATACCTTTATCCAGTGTAGCTTTCCTATTTTTAAAGAAATACTCACTTTTAATTTCTTATTATTCTGTTTCTTGTCTATATTACTCATGTCTAAGTTTTGTATCTCAAATTCTATTTTTGATATTATAATCATTATCAATAATAACAATACTAATGCAATTGTTCCTAATAAAATATAAAAAACTAATATCAAAATAAATCACTCCTATCTATTAGAGTATTTTGTATTAGTTTTTCCATTTATTACTATTTTAATCATTACAATTATTATTTCAATTATTTGATTCCATTCATTCTTAGTATTTCTATTATTTTTTCATCTATAGCCACATCTAGACTTGTCCATTTTTATTCTTCTCTACAGAAATATCTCCAAATAGGTTTTCTTGGCTTGTAATTACTTTGCTTCTTCTTGATAATTCTAATAATCCAGAAAAAGCAGTTACAACTTCTTCTTTTTCACATTTTTTTAAAGAGAAGAGTGCATTAAAAACAAACTTAGGTCTATTTACAAGTTCTCTAAGCATTTCTTTTACCTTGCTTGCAACAGTATATTTATCTGTTATTGCTATCTTTTCAATATTACTTGCATTTTGATTTACCTTTTCTTGATTTACTCGAACAACATTTGCATACACATCTATAATCAGTTGCTTATCATAGTCTCTTTCAAGTTTCTGTTTAGGTAATTTAATTTCGTCTGGAGTTTTATAAAATCTAACAGAATTTTCTTCGTACATAGACTTCAAAGTTTTTGTAATTTCTTTATATTTCTTATACTCAATAATTCTTCTTAACAATTCCTCTTCCGAAATTTCTTCACTCTCTTCATTATCACTTGGTAATAAACTCTTTGATTTTAAATATATTAGAGTCGATGCCATAACTAGAAATTCACTTGTTACTTCCAAATTCATCTCTTCCATTTTGTTTATGTACTCAATATATTGGTCTGTAATCTCGCTTAATTTAATATCATTTATATTCATTTTATTTTTATCTATTAAGTGGCACAATAAATCTAATGGTCCTTCAAAATTTTCTATCTTAATAGCATATTTATTTGTTTCTAATGTTAATATATTTGGCATTTTCTGTTGCATCCTTTCTCATTGTGCAAATCCGAGTTGGAAAAGAATTAAATTTTGGCAAGGAAAATAAAGGTTTAAAGGCAAGGGCGCATACGTGTTGTATGTAACCGCGTTTGAAACAAAATTTGACGTAGCCAAAATTGTAATTCTTTTTCAACTATTTCCTTTAATCATCTAATAACTCTATAGCTTGTCTAATATTGCTAGTCTTATAACCTTTTTTTAATAAATATTGAATAATAGCCTCTTCATCCATTTGATTTTGCTTTTTTATAATTATTGTTTTAGCTGATTTTGTCTCGTAATTTTCCATTTCTTCATCATGACTATTTATATAATCTTCGATTAAATCATTTGGAATTCCTTTTGACATAAGCTTATATCTCACTTCTTTTAAAGAAAGATTGTTTAGAGCCATAAATTCATTAATAGCTCTTTCTATGTAATTGTTATCATCAATATACCCGTTTTCTTCTAGCTCTTCTATTATATCATGTAACATTTCATTTTCAATAGCATTGTAAAATTTATTTTGTACTTCTTTTTTACTTCTTTTCTTATATAAAACATACTTTAAAACTTTTGATTTTTCCTTATCGTATTCTTCAATTGTATACATATTATTCCTCTTTCATTAGCATTTTACTATAAACATTTGACAGTCGCAAGTTCTATTCAATATTTTTTTCTTTATATATCTCTGCAACCTTGAACAAAACTAAAATTAAATCGTTAAATTGGATATCTTCCGCATAAAAATTTTGTTTTCTATATTTTTCCCACATTTGCTGCAGTCCATCATCATGTCGCATTTCTTTTATAATATTTTCGCAATCATTTACTATATTTAAAGTTTCTCTATGCATTGCTGTCTCTCTTATAGCTTGTTTCAATATAATTGAATTTATATTTTTATATTGTGTATTTATAAGCATATAAACATCATAAAAGTCTCTTATTCTTGTCGTTAATATATTTCTTCTTATAATTGTTTCAAATTTTTCTGCAATTATTGTTTCTAAATTATATGACCATATTTGAATCTTTCTATCTTCTAACATTAATTCAAAACTATATCTTACTTCCTTATATGTTATCTTGTCACCAGTTGTAATATCAATTCTCATAATTACAGGCAATTCATTATTATATTTTGCTTCTATTGAAGCTCTATATCCACCATATTCATCCTGTTCCCTTATTTTCTCAACTTTTTTTAAATTTAAAATAACATTATCCTTTATATCTAATCCGCATATTTCTTTTAATATACATGTTATATTTTCTTCATCTAGATTAAAGCCTTTAATTGTGGTATCCATATCCATTGTAGTTCTACTGTCTATCCCTAGCATTGCTGATATTAACAATCCACCCTTTAATATAAAATTATCTCTGTATTTTGATATAGAAATTCTTTCTAACAGCCTCTCTAGCATATATGTTTGTAAAACTGCTTGTGCTGCAATTTTATCTTTCTTAGCAATATTATTTATAATTGCCTTAAAACTATTTGTATTTCGTTCCACTATAAAACCTCCGAATAATATCTAATAATCTTTTCAATCCTAAAAATTTTAGCATATTTCATTAGAAGTATATAATTACTATCTTTTTGTGAAAAGTATTCTTTTACTGCCATATTTAGTATTTGTGGATCCATTTTATTTCTAGATTTTATAATATCACATATTGTTCTTTCTTTATTATATATTCTTATCTTTGTACCATCTTGTAATTCTTTTATTTCGATTCCAATCATATAGTATTTATTTTCTATATAATGTACATTTATTAGTTCATTATGCACGGTTATATTCCTTGGAAAAGTTAAATCAAGTTTCAACGGAGTTCTATCCGTTAAATTATGAAAATATAAAGCTGTATTATATGAAAAAATACCTTTTTTATATCTCTCACCAATTACAAAAAACTCATTAACATTTCTTTCTTTCTTAACATAAATTCCTCGTGCAACTTTTTCTATATAACCGCTTTTTTCTAATTGATTTATATACTGTAAATGAATATTTTTTTCCCTTAGTTCTCTTGAAAGTAATATTCCATTATTTTCTTCTATTATCTTTTTTATCAGCTCAACGTTACTCATAAATATCACCGCCTTGATTTTCTTACCGATATTATACAATATTTCGGTACAAAAATCAATATAATATATTTTCCTGCGTTATTCTCTAAATTCAAAAATAGGAAAAAGAATTCTAAATTATATTTTTTAGAATGTTTTCCCTATCCTTAGTTATTACTCACCAGTATCTATATTTACTTTTACTCTTCTTCAGTTGGTTCTGTTTCTTGTTCAGCATCTACTTCCATTTCGTCGCTTAAGCTCTTTTCGAATGCTTCGTTGAATTTTGCTCTTACTTTTTTCTCTACTTCTGCCATTATTTCAGGGTTTTCTTCAAAGTATTTCTTAGCATTTTCTCTACCTTGTCCAATTCTTGTTCCGTCATAAGCAAACCAAGAACCACTCTTTTCAACTATGTCTAGGTTTACACCTAAATCTAGTATATTTCCAGATTTTGATATTCCTTTTCCATATATGATATCAAATTCAGCCTCTCTGAATGGAGGAGCTACTTTATTTTTTACAACTTTTACTCTTACTCTGTTTCCAAATACTTCTCCATCTTGTTTTAAGTTTTCTGTTTTTCTTATGTCTAATCTTACAGAAGCATAGAATTTTAAAGCTCTTCCTCCTGGAGTTGTTTCTGGATTTCCAAACATTATTCCAACTTTTTCTCTTAATTGGTTTATAAATACTATTGCAGTATTTGATTTATTTAATACACCAGCTAATTTTCTTAAAGCTTGTGACATTAATCTAGCTTGAAGACCAACATGTGCATCTCCCATGTCTCCATCTATTTCAGCCTTTGGAACAAGTGCTGCAACAGAGTCTACTACTATAATATCTATAGCACCACTTCTAACAAGAGCCTCTGCTATTTCAAGTGCTTGCTCTCCTGTATCTGGTTGTGAAACTATCAAATTATCTATATCAACACCTAAGTGTTTTGCATAAACTGGATCTAATGCATGCTCAGCATCTATAAACGCTGCTTCTCCGCCTCTCTTTTGGCATTCTGCAATCATATGTAATGCAAGAGTTGTTTTTCCTGAAGATTCAGGTCCAAATATTTCTATTATTCTTCCCTTTGGAATTCCACCAATTCCTAAAGCAACGTCAAGGCTTAAAGCTCCTGTTGGTATAGATTCTACATTCATTGCTGTAAAATCTCCAAGCTTCATTACTGAGCCTTTTCCAAATTGTTTTTCTATTTGACCTAATGCTGATTCTAGTGCTTTTTTCTTTTCACTGTTTTCTAAACTCATAAATTTTTCCTCCTAAATTTTGAAATAATAATGTTTTAGTTATCCCCCAACAACTATTAAACATATGTTTGCGTTTTCTATGTGACTATTATATATCAAATTTAAAATTTGTCAATAGTTTTTTCAAACATTTGTTTTTATTTTTAATAAAATATTTTAATCAATCTTTTCTTTTTTTTAATATTGTTACTTTTTGATTATACATTTTTACCATTACTAGAATAATACCTTCAAAATAACTTTTAAATTTTTTCTAGCAATATTTTCAAAATTTATCTTCTGTACCAGCCTTCTATCCCATAAAAAGTTGAATAATTGTTTGGCTCAACTGTTCCAACCATTGATTGTGTTGATATTGTTATATTTTTGCTTCTATATAATCCCACAAAAGGAACATCTTCTTTATACAAACTATATATTTTTTGATATATTTCTTTCAATTGTTTGTTTTCTTTAGTTATACTTGCATTATGCATTAATTCAGACATAGAATCACTACTATAATTTGATATATTTCCTGCCGAGAAATAATATGTTAAATCTGGACTATAACTAGTATACACTCCAGTTAATAGTATTTGGTAGTTTCTATCGTCAACATATTTATTATATTTTTCGTTCGAAACTTTATCTAATGTAACATCTATTCCTATTTCCTCTAGCTGTTTTTCTATTAGCTCTGCAACAGCAACGCGTGATTCGTTTGATTTATCTACCGATATTTTTAGTCTTAAAGTTTTTGTACGCCCTCCAATATTTTTCTTCCATCTGTTATTAATATAAGTCCAGCCACCATCTTCTAGTACTTTCTTTGCTTGTTCTGCATTATAACCAGAGCTTGCGGTGTTTTCGGTATATAAAAAGTTACCATAATCTAAAGGATAATCTGCTACTGAATTTTGATTATTGTATACTGATGAAACAACATTACTCTTATCTATTGCATAGCTTATAGCTTGTCTTACCTCTTTAAACTGAACAAGTTCATCCGCGCAATTAAAACTTAAAAAATCAAACTGTCTTCCCGGATATTCTGTCTTGTTAAATCCAATTGTGCCAATATATTCTTGGAAATTTGGATTTGATGTGTTTATTAAGTCAATATTTCCTATTTTAAAACTGTTGTACACTTCACCCATAGATGAATATAAATTTATTTTTATATTGTCTAATTTTAATTCTGTTACTCCTGTAGTACTCTTCCATTTGTCAAACTTTGCAAGTGTTACATTATTACTACTAATATTTGTAATCTTGTATCTTCCTGTTCCAATTGGCATTTTACTACTTGTAAAAAAATCTTCTCCATAATAATAATTGCTAGACATTATCGGAAAAATCAAATTATACTCGAAAAACGGAATATCACTATCCAATGTTATTTTTAAAGTAGTTGCATCAATTACCTCAGTTTCTGCAATATGTGCCACATTATAGCTGTATACTGAGTTCCCCTTCTTTAGTAAATCTATTGTAAATGCTATATCTTTAGCAATAAAAGGTGTATTATCATGCCATACAGCATTAGAAACAGTTTTTACAACATAAATTTTATCACCCGTTTTTGAACATTCCTTTGCAAGGCAAGGCTCCAATTGATAATCTTTTGTCAAAGTAAAAAGTGGTTCATAAATAAGAGTATCAATATTAATAATGTCTTTATTTTGAGTAATTAGTGGATTCATAGTATCATAATTTGTAATTCCCATACGCAAATCTCGAATAATATTTTCTTCAACCACAGTACTAGAATCTTGATTATTTTCTTCTTCTTTATTTTGATTATTATAAATTCTATAACCTGCATATGCTATAATTCCAACTGCAAATATTATAAAAATATACTTAAATATACTACTAACTTTCATTATTCGTAATCCTTTCTCCATGCTAATAATACATTAAAATAATACCAATTTCAATACCTTTATTGTATTATTTTTTCTTAATGGAATTATTTTTAACAAAATAATTCCATATATAAAAGCATACAAAAAGGACATGTTTATTATCCATGCCCTATTATTTATCAACTTAAAAATACTCTATTTTCTAGACTCTACAATAAGTTTTATACCAGTTCTTTCTTCGCCTTCTACTTCCACTTCTGCAAATGCTGGTATACATATTAAATCGACACCTGCTGGAGCAACGAACCCTCTTGCAATAGCTACTGCCTTCACGGCTTGGTTTAATGC
>CAKOZB010000027.1 GCA_934131055.1 uncultured Clostridia bacterium
ATGCTAGAAATACAAACAAATGATACAACTGAAGAAAAAGTTATTTCTAATGAAGAAAAAATACTATTGTATAAAAAAATGCAAAAGTTAGATGAAAAAACACGAGAAGTAATTTATTTAAGGATAACTGGAGAACTTAGTTTTAAAGAAATAGGAGTTATTTTGAATCAAACAGAAAACTGGGCTAGAGTAACTTTTTATCGAGGAAAAAATCAATTGAAGGAGGTTGATTAATATGAAGGAGAAAAAAGATTGCAAAATTGTTCAAGATTTATTACCAAATTATATTGAGAATTTAACAAATGAAGAAACAAATAAGTTCATTGATGAACATTTAAAGGAATGCAATGAGTGCCAAAAGATTTTTGAAAACATGAAAAAAGATTTTAAAGTAAATACCACAAAAAGAGATGAAAGAGAAGTTAAGTACATAAAAAAATATAGTAAGAAAATGAAATTATTAAAAACTATATTATTGTTTATAGTGGTGATATATGTGATAGTAATAACAAGAAGGACAATTATAATGACTTCACTTTCTGAAAAAGCAAATGAAAATCAGGCATATGATAATTACTATGCAAGATTATATTCTTATCAGGGAGACACTTTAACAATAACAGAAAGCTATAATAAAGGCAGAGACTATTTGACGACATTTACGAGATTGGTTAATGGCAATGAAATTCAAAAAATAACTTATTATAAAAAAGGCAACGAGCAATTTGCTGTTACAGAGGCTGGTGGCAAAAAAAACGTGCTAGATTCTAAAAAAATGCTAGGAGGAAATATAGCACCCGTAACCTATGTGTCAGATGGATTTTTTGCAAATCTTCAATATGCACTTATAACAGGAATTGAATCTACATATTGTAATGGAAAAGAGTGTTATGTTATTAAAGGAAGTAGTTATGAAAGGTATATAGATAAAGAAACAGGCTTTGCAGTTAGAGATATAGAAAAATCAAATAAAGAGATAAACAGACAAACTGATATGGTAGTTGATTATGATTATAAATTTAACATAGTAACAGATAGTGATATTATAAGGCCAGATATAACTGTGAATACAATAAATGAATAATATTTAAAAGATGAGTAATAGATTATAAATGAAGATAGATAATAATTTGAAAATTATCTATCTTTTGTATTATAATATAATTATCTTAACAAATAAGTGGTTTGGCAGAAAAATAGGAATCTTTTTTTGAGATTAAATTGGAAAAAGAAAGGTGATGTTTATGAAAAAAATTTTAAAAGTAGTTGTTGGTATTTTAGGAATAATAGTTGTTTTAGGAATTGTATTTTTTACAGTAGATTATAATAGAGTAAAAAATCAGAAGAAGCCTATTTTTTGTATAAAAAGTCCAGCTGGAGGAATAATGGACGGCGGTACAATAGAATATTTGGGTTTAGGTTATAAAGTAATAGATTTCCACACAATAGCAGGATTTGATGATATAAAAATTGGAACATGGTTTATAGATTATAATGATTTTGAAGAAGAAATAAAAGCGTACGAAAAAAATATAAAGAAAATTTATTAACAAATGAAGAAAATAATAGTGATTTAGAAAATGTTATAATGAAAGTTGATAGTACTACGATAAAAACTACCAGTATTTCAATAATAATTATAAATAATACTGACAATGAAATAGGATATCCAAATGACGAGTATGGTGTTTGTACAGATGTTGTTGCATTTGGTCTAAAAGATGCCGATATGTTTTTATAGTTTTAAGTAGTTTTTAGTTCATAAGTTAGAATAATTTAATTTTTTATATTATGAATAGTCATATTTTTAGGACCAAAATATACATCTCTGTTTCCATCTAGAGTATTAAGTTTGATTATTTTCAAAAAGTATTTTGAAATCTGGTTCTGAAATACTCTCATATTTTGTAGCTTTAATTTGTGCTGGATATGTGTCCATTACTGTTCCATCATAAAATATTCTTATTCTTTCGCCTACTTCATATTTTACATTAGTATCAAGTTTTAATTTTCCAACCATTATTAAATCTGAAGATTGTCTAATTTTTTCGCCTTCATCAGGCTCAACAAAGAATAAATTTTCCTCTATTTGAGTAATCGTTCCACAAAATGAACATTCAGTGTTATCAACTGTATCTTTAATAATATCATTGTTTTGATTTACTGGTGGTGCGTACTTTTTACCCCAAGTACTAAATAAAACCTCATCACCGTTTCTCATTCTGTTACAATCAATTAAATACATAGCGACAATGCAGACTAACAGTACGAAAAATATATATTGACAAACATATTTGCATTATATATAATTTCTAAAAAGAGACATAAAAGGAGTATTAAATGAAAAAAAATGTTCTAATAATTGTAAGTATATTAATTGTTATAATGATAAGTATTTTAGGCTATAAACTTCATATTAAACATCTAATTGCCAAAGATGAAATAAGTTATGCAAAGTTCCTCGAAACAGCAAAGTTTAATAAGAACTTTGAAAAATATGATAGACTTGACGTAGAGTATAATATAGACGATGTTAATACTCTGATAGATGAGGTCTACAACAGTAATATTAATAAGTCTAATGCAGACTATCAGTACGTAACTATTCCAGATGTATCTTTGCAATTTAAGGACAAAATTTATGAAATGAAGTCGACTTATGATGTAAAACAATTAAAAGAAATAATAGAAAAAGAAGATAAAAAAACATATAGTTTTTATATGTATTATGACGAGAATACAGGTTTTATTTACAAAATAGAAATATTGAAAAATAGTTAAAATTATATTAGGAGTTCAATTATGAAAAGAAAATATTTAATAATATTATTGTCATTCATTTTTGTATTACTTATAATATTAGGGCATTATATTTTGGTTTCTATTACTTATGTGCCAAGGGCAGAGATACTCATGGAAAACAGCATAGAAGAAAACTTTATTAAAGAAAATAATACGATATGAATATAAATGAAAAAAGGAGCTTTTTACAACCCCTTTTTAATTTATTCTAATATTTTTATTCTAACACCTGACAATGTTGATGTGTTGGTTGAAGCAAAGAATATTGCTATTTTTTGTTTTTCTTTAAAATTTGATAAGTTATTCTTTGAATATATAACCTTAATCATTTTAGGAGAATTCGTACAAGATACCATTAAATAATCATCATGTATTTCCTCGATAGTTGCGTTTATAAGCATAAGATTATCCTGATTATCTATAGCATCTGCTTCGGCTTCATTATTATTAATAATTCTTAAATTTGTTACATTGTTTAAGTATTCTACCCAAAATATGCCGTGAGGCATGCTGTAAGTTGGCTCGTTTCCGTAGCATGTAACTTCGATTCTGTTTCCAACTTTTAATTTTTTTAAAGCTGTTTTGTTTAAATCTGAAGTCCTAAATGAATAATAGTTCAAATAGAATGAATCAAGAGATATTCTATCATCTTCAATTTTACTAATTTTTCCTCTTTCAAAACAGTAATCTTTTAAATTTCCACAATATACTATATTACCCACAGATAAGTCTGAAAATTCGAGTTTTTTACCATTTTCATCATAAAAGTTGAATGAAGAATATTCAACAGTTTGTATATCGGGAATTAAGTAAGCACCTGTTATGCTATCATTATCTGTGTCTGTAATTGTGAATTTTAATTTTCTATGTGACTTAAAATAATAAATTCCAGATATTATAACAATAAAAATAATTATTAATACAATTAAAATTTTTAATATTTTTTTCATAAATTTATCCCACTTTCTTTAAGAAAAATTATACTGAAAGATAAAAATAATGTCAATAAAAGTAGATTCAAAATGGAAATTTTTATAATTCACTGGTGAAAATAGCTTAAGTAATGAATTATCAATTTAATAAAGTTTTTTTCTTTACAGTAAGATTACCTAATGATATAATGTGAAAAAATGAACAAAGGAGTATTTTTGATGGATAATAGTAGTTTGGCATACTCAGAAGTCTGCACAATATTAAATATGCTTGAAGATGAATATAAAGAGAGAGTACCTAAAAATGTTATAGACTTTTTTGAAGAAGAAAGGGACAAAGAATATAATCCGATTATAGATGTTAATATTCCTTTAGAAAAACAAAATCTAAGAAGAAAAACGATTGTTTTACTTGCAATACTAAATTTAAATTACTGGTGTGACAGTGAAGAAGAAAAACAAGAAATCTTGGATAGTTTTGCAAAAAATGAAGAGCTAAAGAGATTAAAAGAAAAAGAATTAACTGAGAATTATAATATAAATAATTTATTTAACAAAATAGAAAATACTGAAAATAAAACAGAAGTATCTTTAATTGAATACAAAGAACAGAATTTTATACAAAAAATAATATCAAAGATAAAAAGTTTGTTTAGGAGGAAAAACTAATGAATATAGAGAGAATCAATGATTATATAGATGCATATTCAAGAGCAATAAATATAACACCTGAAGTTACGTCTATACTAAAAGAATTAATTCCTAATCTGGTAAAAAAATATTCAGCTACAATAACTTCAATACCAGTTGAACAGGATGGGTATGATAAATATGTAATAAAACCTGTAGATGGAAAATATTCAATAGAAGATTTTTTCTTAAATAGACTTTTTAGAAATGTTTGGGAAGTGTATTTAAAGACCAATTCAGTTGAAAAGGGCGGATTTGAACCAAACTATATGGAAATAGGCTTTAATATGCCATTGATTGAAAAACAATTAGTAGGTAGTATAAATACAGAACGTGAAGACTTTAAAGAATTAGATGCTATTGCAAGAAAAAAAGTCATTATGCATGAGTTTGAACATGCATTACAAACTCAATATAGTGGTAAAGCACTTTTTGATATCCGATATAAAAGAATATTTGAAGAAATAAGAAAAGCTAAAGATGGAAAATACAAAGATGAAACTAATGAATATTCTGAAAGTGTATTTAGAAATGATTATGGAACACAAGAAACGTATACACATAGTGGATTACATTATTCTGGAAAAAATAAAGATGTACAAACATATAGAGAAGTTTCAGGATTTGATAATCTTAATGAGATTTTCAATGAAACAGAATCTTTAGAAATGGCTGGAGCAAGGACTCAAGTTAAAATAGTATATAAAAATAATACATATTACAGAGTAAAGAATGTAGAAAGTAGTAATAGTTCAATAACAAATTATGGAGTCCTATTAAAAGCATTGTTGGGACCTAAAGAAACTTTTATTGGAATGTATCTTAATCCAAATAGAATGTTTGCTGAATTTAATAAAGAATATAACACAATTTTTCAAGAAGCCTTTGGCAATGATAAGTCAGCTTGGGAAAATGTAATAAACCAAATTGAGAGTATAAAAGCAAGTGATTCGTTAGAAGACCGTTTAAAACTTGACACAGTATTGGCTAAATGTTTGGAATTAAAAGTAGAAAATACAATAAAAAGGGGAAATACATCACCTAAGACCTTAAGTAAAATGAATGAAATAATAAATTTATTTTACAATAATACTATTTCAAGTCAAGATGAATCAATAAGAAAAAGTATGGAACACATACAAATTTTGAACTCGATTCAAGAGAGAGTAAATCAATTGAAACAAGAAGTTACTTTACCAAAGCAAAAAGAGGAGCCAGTGATTGATCCGCAAACAAAACAACCAGAAAATTCATTAAGAAGTAATGGCTCAGAAAATAAAATGAAATTTGTACGTGGCTTTATACAAGATTATAATAATACTGAAACGGAACTTCAATATGAATATAGAAAAAAATTTGAAGCTAACGATATTCAAAGGGTACAAGAAATAATAAGGACTAATGGCTTAAATGTTATGCTTACAGCAGACTTGGATGGTAATTTGGTAGAAACGACAGGAGGAGAGTTTAGAAGACAATATTCAGAAAAACAGGTATCTGCTATGGCTCAACTGCTAAAAGCAGCACAATTATTGACAAGTAACAAAAATTTGAATCCAACGGGAAGAAATTACTTAGAGGAATTTTCCTCTGTTCCTAGTATAGAGTCAAAATTGAAACAAATGAAAGAAGATTTTAATGATAAAGATTCATACATGTCAAAATTAAGAAAAGAATCTATGCTTAATAGGGGTATGAATACATTACCTAAATTTCCAAAAACACAAGGCGAAATAGATGTAGCAAGCAGTACTGTTAGAGATTCAGATGGACCAGTGTTAAAACAAGAAATGGGAATAACAGATGAACAAGTAGAAAAAATGAAGCAGGACGAAGAATACGCTAAACACCAAGCAGATGATAAAAAAAGAAAAGCAAGTGAAGAAGAAAAGGCTGAGAATAATGAAAAATTTACCCAACAAAAGAAGTTAGAATTTAGTTTTTTAAGGAGAGAGCTTTCAAACAGTGATGTTACTACTTCTGAGGTTGTTCAAACACAAGAAGAAATTGCAGAAAGAAAACAAATGCAAGCTTTATCAATTAAATCAAGAGCTAAACATTTAAGTACAGAAGAACAGCAAATATTCGATATGTTAAGAGCTAAATATGAAAAAACACAACATGAACAATCAAATGATAGAAAAAAATCTAAAGGAATAGAAAGGTAAAATGTAGAAAATAAAAATATATGTGAAATGTCATAAAAAGCTTGTAATTGAGAAAAAAGTGTTAATATATATATGAGCGGTATCCAAGAAACTTTCGAAGCCTTGGGTAATTTTTTATTTATAGAAATTTAATAAAAATATATAACTGAAACTTTAATTATATTTTCATGAAAAATAAAAAAATTTAGAAAATTTTGTAACAAATTGTAATTTCAATTGTCATATATGTAAAGGAGGATGAAAGTTATGCAGGATATGGAACAAATATATCAACAATATTTTGAAACAGTAAATAAATTCTTATTCTGTTTAACTCATGATAATGATGTTTCTGAAGAACTAACACAAGAAACTTTTTGTAAAGCAGTTAAAAATATTGATACTTATAAAGGGGAATGCAAAATATCAGTTTGGCTATGCCAAATTGCTAAAAATTTATGGTATAACCAATACAAAAAGACCAAAAAGATCGTGAGCATTGAAAAAGAAATGCTAGAAATACAAACAAATGATACAACTGAAGAAAAAGTTATTTCTAATGAAGAAAAAATACTATTGTATAAAAGAATGCAAAAGATAGATGAAAAAACACGAGAAGTAATTTATATAAGGATAACTGGAGAACTTAGTTTTAAAGAAATAGGAGTTATTTTGAATCAAACAGAAAACTGGGCTAGAGTAACTTTTTATCGAGGAAAAAATCAATTGAAGGAGGTTGATTAATATGAAGGAGAAAAAAGATTGCAAAATTGTTCAAGATTTATTACCAAATTATATTGAGAATTTAACAAATGAAGAAACAAATAAGTTCATTGATGAACATTTAAAGGAATGCAATGAGTGCCAAAAGATTTTTGAAAACATGAAAAAAGATTTTAAAGTAAATACCACAAAAAGAGATGAAAGAGAAGTTAAGTACATAAAAAAATATAGTAAGAAAATGAAATTATTAAAAACTATATTATTGTTTATAGTGGTGATATATGTGATAGTAATAACAAGAAGGACAATTATAATGACTTCACTTTCTGAAAAAGCAAATGAAAATCAGGCATATGATAATTACTATGCAAGATTATATTCTTATCAGGGAGACACTTTAACAATAACAGAAAGCTATAATAAAGGCAGAGACTATTTGACGACATTTACGAGATTGGTTAATGGCAATGAAATTCAAAAAATAACTTATTATAAAAAAGGCAACGAGCAATTTGCTGTTACAGAGGCTGGTGGCAAAAAAAACGTGCTAGATTCTAAAAAAATGCTAGGAGGAAATATAGCACCCGTAACCTATGTGTCAGATGGATTTTTTGCAAATCTTCAATATGCACTTATAACAGGAATTGAATCTACATATTGTAATGGAAAAGAGTGTTATGTTATTAAAGGAAGTAGTTATGAAAGGTATATAGATAAAGAAACAGGCTTTGCAGTTAGAGATATAGAAAAATCAAATAAAGAGATAAACAGACAAACTGATATGGTAGTTGATTATGATTATAAATTTAACATAGTAACAGATAGTGATATTATAAGGCCAGATATAACTGTGAATACAATAAATGAATAATATTTAAAAGATGAGTAATAGATTATAAATGAAGATAGATAATAATTTGAAAATTATCTATCTTTTGTATTATAATATAATTATCTTAACAAATAAGTGGTTTGGCAGAAAAATAGGAATCTTTTTTTGAGATTAAATTGGAAAAAGAAAGGTGATGTTTATGAAAAAAATTTTAAAAGTAGTTGTTGGTATTTTAGGAATAATAGTTGTTTTAGGAATTGTATTTTTTACAGTAGATTATAATAGAGTAAAAAATCAGAAGAAGCCTATTTTTTGTATAAAAAGTCCAGCTGGAGGAATAATGGACGGCGGTACAATAGAATATTTGGGTTTAGGTTATAAAGTAATAGATTTCCACACAATAGCAGGATTTGATGATATAAAAATTGGAACATGGTTTATAGATTATAATGATTTTGAAGAAGAAATAAAAGCGTACGAAAAAAATATAAAGAAAATTTATTAACAAATGAAGAAAATAATAGTGATTTAGAAAATGTTATAATGAAAGTTGATAGTACTACGATAAAAACTACCAGTATTTCAATAATAATTATAAATAATACTGACAATGAAATAGGATATCCAAATGACGAGTATGGTGTTTGTACAGATGTTGTTGCATTTGGTCTAAAAGATGCCGATATGTTTTTATAGTTTTAAGTAGTTTTTAGTTCATAAGTTAGAATAATTTAATTTTTTATATTATGAATAGTCATATTTTTAGGACCAAAATATACATCTCTGTTTCCATCTAGAGTATTAAGTTTGATTATTTTCAAAAAGTATTTTGAAATCTGGTTCTGAAATACTCTCATATTTTGTAGCTTTAATTTGTGCTGGATATGTGTCCATTACTGTTCCATCATAAAATATTCTTATTCTTTCGCCTACTTCATATTTTACATTAGTATCAAGTTTTAATTTTCCAACCATTATTAAATCTGAAGATTGTCTAATTTTTTCGCCTTCATCAGGCTCAACAAAGAATAAATTTTCCTCTATTTGAGTAATCGTTCCACAAAATGAACATTCAGTGTTATCAACTGTATCTTTAATAATATCATTGTTTTGATTTACTGGTGGTGCGTACTTTTTACCCCAAGTACTAAATAAAACCTCATCACCGTTTCTCATTCTGTTACAATCAATTAAATACATAGCGACAATGCAGACTAACAGTACGAAAAATATATATTGACAAACATATTTGCATTATATATAATTTCTAAAAAGAGACATAAAAGGAGTATTAAATGAAAAAAAATGTTCTAATAATTGTAAGTATATTAATTGTTATAATGATAAGTATTTTAGGCTATAAACTTCATATTAAACATCTAATTGCCAAAGATGAAATAAGTTATGCAAAGTTCCTCGAAACAGCAAAGTTTAATAAGAACTTTGAAAAATATGATAGACTTGACGTAGAGTATAATATAGACGATGTTAATACTCTGATAGATGAGGTCTACAACAGTAATATTAATAAGTCTAATGCAGACTATCAGTACGTAACTATTCCAGATGTATCTTTGCAATTTAAGGACAAAATTTATGAAATGAAGTCGACTTATGATGTAAAACAATTAAAAGAAATAATAGAAAAAGAAGATAAAAAAACATATAGTTTTTATATGTATTATGACGAGAATACAGGTTTTATTTACAAAATAGAAATATTGAAAAATAGTTAAAATTATATTAGGAGTTCAATTATGAAAAGAAAATATTTAATAATATTATTGTCATTCATTTTTGTATTACTTATAATATTAGGGCATTATATTTTGGTTTCTATTACTTATGTGCCAAGGGCAGAGATACTCATGGAAAACAGCATAGAAGAAAACTTTATTAAAGAAAATAATACGATATGAATATAAATGAAAAAAGGAGCTTTTTACAACCCCTTTTTAATTTATTCTAATATTTTTATTCTAACACCTGACAATGTTGATGTGTTGGTTGAAGCAAAGAATATTGCTATTTTTTGTTTTTCTTTAAAATTTGATAAGTTATTCTTTGAATATATAACCTTAATCATTTTAGGAGAATTCGTACAAGATACCATTAAATAATCATCATGTATTTCCTCGATAGTTGCGTTTATAAGCATAAGATTATCCTGATTATCTATAGCATCTGCTTCGGCTTCATTATTATTAATAATTCTTAAATTTGTTACATTGTTTAAGTATTCTACCCAAAATATGCCGTGAGGCATGCTGTAAGTTGGCTCGTTTCCGTAGCATGTAACTTCGATTCTGTTTCCAACTTTTAATTTTTTTAAAGCTGTTTTGTTTAAATCTGAAGTCCTAAATGAATAATAGTTCAAATAGAATGAATCAAGAGATATTCTATCATCTTCAATTTTACTAATTTTTCCTCTTTCAAAACAGTAATCTTTTAAATTTCCACAATATACTATATTACCCACAGATAAGTCTGAAAATTCGAGTTTTTTACCATTTTCATCATAAAAGTTGAATGAAGAATATTCAACAGTTTGTATATCGGGAATTAAGTAAGCACCTGTTATGCTATCATTATCTGTGTCTGTAATTGTGAATTTTAATTTTCTATGTGACTTAAAATAATAAATTCCAGATATTATAACAATAAAAATAATTATTAATACAATTAAAATTTTTAATATTTTTTTCATAAATTTATCCCACTTTCTTTAAGAAAAATTATACTGAAAGATAAAAATAATGTCAATAAAAGTAGATTCAAAATGGAAATTTTTATAATTCACTGGTGAAAATAGCTTAAGTAATGAATTATCAATTTAATAAAGTTTTTTTCTTTACAGTAAGATTACCTAATGATATAATGTGAAAAAATGAACAAAGGAGTATTTTTGATGGATAATAGTAGTTTGGCATACTCAGAAGTCTGCACAATATTAAATATGCTTGAAGATGAATATAAAGAGAGAGTACCTAAAAATGTTATAGACTTTTTTGAAGAAGAAAGGGACAAAGAATATAATCCGATTATAGATGTTAATATTCCTTTAGAAAAACAAAATCTAAGAAGAAAAACGATTGTTTTACTTGCAATACTAAATTTAAATTACTGGTGTGACAGTGAAGAAGAAAAACAAGAAATCTTGGATAGTTTTGCAAAAAATGAAGAGCTAAAGAGATTAAAAGAAAAAGAATTAACTGAGAATTATAATATAAATAATTTATTTAACAAAATAGAAAATACTGAAAATAAAACAGAAGTATCTTTAATTGAATACAAAGAACAGAATTTTATACAAAAAATAATATCAAAGATAAAAAGTTTGTTTAGGAGGAAAAACTAATGAATATAGAGAGAATCAATGATTATATAGATGCATATTCAAGAGCAATAAATATAACACCTGAAGTTACGTCTATACTAAAAGAATTAATTCCTAATCTGGTAAAAAAATATTCAGCTACAATAACTTCAATACCAGTTGAACAGGATGGGTATGATAAATATGTAATAAAACCTGTAGATGGAAAATATTCAATAGAAGATTTTTTCTTAAATAGACTTTTTAGAAATGTTTGGGAAGTGTATTTAAAGACCAATTCAGTTGAAAAGGGCGGATTTGAACCAAACTATATGGAAATAGGCTTTAATATGCCATTGATTGAAAAACAATTAGTAGGTAGTATAAATACAGAACGTGAAGACTTTAAAGAATTAGATGCTATTGCAAGAAAAAAAGTCATTATGCATGAGTTTGAACATGCATTACAAACTCAATATAGTGGTAAAGCACTTTTTGATATCCGATATAAAAGAATATTTGAAGAAATAAGAAAAGCTAAAGATGGAAAATACAAAGATGAAACTAATGAATATTCTGAAAGTGTATTTAGAAATGATTATGGAACACAAGAAACGTATACACATAGTGGATTACATTATTCTGGAAAAAATAAAGATGTACAAACATATAGAGAAGTTTCAGGATTTGATAATCTTAATGAGATTTTCAATGAAACAGAATCTTTAGAAATGGCTGGAGCAAGGACTCAAGTTAAAATAGTATATAAAAATAATACATATTACAGAGTAAAGAATGTAGAAAGTAGTAATAGTTCAATAACAAATTATGGAGTCCTATTAAAAGCATTGTTGGGACCTAAAGAAACTTTTATTGGAATGTATCTTAATCCAAATAGAATGTTTGCTGAATTTAATAAAGAATATAACACAATTTTTCAAGAAGCCTTTGGCAATGATAAGTCAGCTTGGGAAAATGTAATAAACCAAATTGAGAGTATAAAAGCAAGTGATTCGTTAGAAGACCGTTTAAAACTTGACACAGTATTGGCTAAATGTTTGGAATTAAAAGTAGAAAATACAATAAAAAGGGGAAATACATCACCTAAGACCTTAAGTAAAATGAATGAAATAATAAATTTATTTTACAATAATACTATTTCAAGTCAAGATGAATCAATAAGAAAAAGTATGGAACACATACAAATTTTGAACTCGATTCAAGAGAGAGTAAATCAATTGAAACAAGAAGTTACTTTACCAAAGCAAAAAGAGGAGCCAGTGATTGATCCGCAAACAAAACAACCAGAAAATTCATTAAGAAGTAATGGCTCAGAAAATAAAATGAAATTTGTACGTGGCTTTATACAAGATTATAATAATACTGAAACGGAACTTCAATATGAATATAGAAAAAAATTTGAAGCTAACGATATTCAAAGGGTACAAGAAATAATAAGGACTAATGGCTTAAATGTTATGCTTACAGCAGACTTGGATGGTAATTTGGTAGAAACGACAGGAGGAGAGTTTAGAAGACAATATTCAGAAAAACAGGTATCTGCTATGGCTCAACTGCTAAAAGCAGCACAATTATTGACAAGTAACAAAAATTTGAATCCAACGGGAAGAAATTACTTAGAGGAATTTTCCTCTGTTCCTAGTATAGAGTCAAAATTGAAACAAATGAAAGAAGATTTTAATGATAAAGATTCATACATGTCAAAATTAAGAAAAGAATCTATGCTTAATAGGGGTATGAATACATTACCTAAATTTCCAAAAACACAAGGCGAAATAGATGTAGCAAGCAGTACTGTTAGAGATTCAGATGGACCAGTGTTAAAACAAGAAATGGGAATAACAGATGAACAAGTAGAAAAAATGAAGCAGGACGAAGAATACGCTAAACACCAAGCAGATGATAAAAAAAGAAAAGCAAGTGAAGAAGAAAAGGCTGAGAATAATGAAAAATTTACCCAACAAAAGAAGTTAGAATTTAGTTTTTTAAGGAGAGAGCTTTCAAACAGTGATGTTACTACTTCTGAGGTTGTTCAAACACAAGAAGAAATTGCAGAAAGAAAACAAATGCAAGCTTTATCAATTAAATCAAGAGCTAAACATTTAAGTACAGAAGAACAGCAAATATTCGATATGTTAAGAGCTAAATATGAAAAAACACAACATGAACAATCAAATGATAGAAAAAAATCTAAAGGAATAGAAAGGTAAAATGTAGAAAATAAAAATATATGTGAAATGTCATAAAAAGCTTGTAATTGAGAAAAAAGTGTTAATATATATATGAGCGGTATCCAAGAAACTTTCGAAGCCTTGGGTAATTTTTTATTTATAGAAATTTAATAAAAATATATAACTGAAACTTTAATTATATTTTCATGAAAAATAAAAAAATTTAGAAAATTTTGTAACAAATTGTAATTTCAATTGTCATATATGTAAAGGAGGATGAAAGTTATGCAGGATATGGAACAAATATATCAACAATATTTTGAAACAGTAAATAAATTCTTATTCTGTTTAACTCATGATAATGATGTTTCTGAAGAACTAACACAAGAAACTTTTTGTAAAGCAGTTAAAAATATTGATACTTATAAAGGGGAATGCAAAATATCAGTTTGGCTATGCCAAATTGCTAAAAATTTATGGTATAACCAATACAAAAAGACCAAAAAGATCGTGAGCATTGAAAAAGAAATGCTAGAAATACAAACAAATGATACAACTGAAGAAAAAGTTATTTCTAATGAAGAAAAAATACTATTGTATAAAAGAATGCAAAAGATAGATGAAAAAACACGAGAAGTAATTTATATAAGGATA
>CAKOZB010000028.1 GCA_934131055.1 uncultured Clostridia bacterium
ATTCTCTTCTTTCTTAACTTCTTCTTTCTTTGCAGTTTCGGCTTTTACATCTGCCTTTGGCTTTTCTTCCTTTTTACCAAGTCCAAATAATTCATTTACTGTAAGAGGTTTATTAGGTTTATTTCTGTAAACAATATTATAATCGTTATTATTTCTTCTTTTTACAAAACCTACATCTTTTCTTTCTTCAGCTTTCTTATTGTCTTTCTTAGAATCCTCTTCATCATTTAATATAACTTCTCTTCTAATAATTACTGGAGTATCTTTTTTGTTATCTTTCTTTGTTTCTTTTTTTGTTTCTTTCTTATTTTCCACTTTATTTTCCTTTTTCACATTATTTTTATTATTTTTTGAATATGCATTTCTAATTTCTGTTGCTTGTTCATCTGTCACATTACTTAAATGGCTTGTTACATCTATGCCTAGCGACTTTGCTTTTTCAAGTACATCTTTGCTTGCCATTCCTATTTCTTTTGCTAGTTCGTGAATTTTTATTTTACCCAATAATTCCACCCCCTATATTTATTCTTGTGCTTAATTCCTTTTTATTTTCTCTACTTATCAATAATTACACCTCTTAAGCTTTCATAAATTTCGTTGTTTATTTCTGTTTCAAAGCTTCTGCTCAATCTCTTTGACTTTATGGCCTTTCCCAAGCATTCTACATTATTACATATATATGCACCTCGTCCTTCAGCCTTTCCTGTTTTGTCTACGAATATTTTGCCATCACTCTGTTTTACAATTCTTATCAATTCATTTTTAGGTTTTGCTTCATTGCAACCTAAGCAAGTTCTTTGTGGTATTTTCTTCAAGTATCACACTTCCTTTTATTCTTCGTCTTTATTTTCTTCTGATGTTTCAACGTTTTCTACTTCGTTTGCCTCTTCTACATTTGTTTCATCAACGTTTGCTACATCGTCAGACACTTCTTCGCTCTCAGCTTCTTCTTTTTCTTCACCATTTGCTTGTAGCTCTTGTATCATTTCTCTGAATTGAGATTCACTCTTTATATCTATTTTCCAGTTTGTTAATTTAGCTGCAAGTCTTGCATTTTGTCCTGCTTTACCAATAGCTAATGATAATTGGTCATCTGGAACTATTACTTGAGCAAATCTTTCTTCGTCTTTAATATCAACAGCCATAACTTTTGCAGGAAGTAAAGCTTCTGCAATGTATGTAGATGGATCTTCGTTCCATTCTATTACATCTATTTTTTCTCCGCTTAATTCATTTATTATATTTTGAATACGTATTCCTTTTTGTCCAACACAAGAACCAACTGGGTCTATGTTTTCATTTGGAGAATATACTGCAACTTTACATCTCTTTCCTGGGTCTCTTGAAATACTCTTAATTTCGATTAACCCTTCATAAATTTCTGGAATTTCAAGCTCGAATAATTTTCTTAAGAAATCATTATTTGCTCTTGAAACTATTATTTGTGTTGAGCCTTTTGCACCTTTTTCAACATTTGCAACACATGCTCTTAATTTTTGATTTACATAGTAATGTTCTGTTGGTATTTGCTCTTTTATTGGCATTATACCTTCAATTTTTCCTAAATCTAATACAACAATGTTTTTATCAACTTTTTGTACTATACCAGAAACTATTTCACCTTTTTTCTCGTTGAATTCGCTAAATATTACTTCTCTTGAAGCTTCTCTTATTCTTTGTACTATAACTTGCTTTGCTGTTTGAGCTGCAATTCTACCAAAATTCTTTGGCATTAATTCCTTTTCAACAACATCTCCCTCATTATATCTTGGGTCAATTTTCTTAGCATCTTCTACTGAAATTTGTGTATCCCAATCTTCAACTTCGTTTACTACATTAAGTTCTTCATAAACGTGTGTCTCACCTGTTTCACGGTTTAGAGTAATTTTTACATTGTCTGATGTAACATCAAAATTTCTCTTATATGCTGTAACTAAAGCTGTTTCTATAGACTCTATAACATAGTCTTTCTTTATTCCTCTTTCTTTTTCAAGTTCATCTAGTGCCATTATTAATTCTGTACTATCAATTCCTTTGTTTTCTACCTTTTTTACATTCTTATTCATTTTCCAATCATTCCTTTCAATTATATTATTCCCATTTAAAAGCCCTTTTCATCGAGCTAATGTTACTTCTTTCTATTGTAATTTCTTCTTCATCTATGATTAATGTAATGGTCTTTTCGTCAAATTGTTTAAGATTTCCCTCAAGCTCTTTTTGCTTATTCAATGGTTTAAACAATTTCACATCTATATCTTTCCCAATATGTTCTTGCAATTGCGAATCTTTTCTAATATGTCTTTCTACTCCAGAAGACGAAATTTCAAGAAAATATTGGTCTTTTATATAATCCGCTTCATCTAGCATATCTGTAATTGCATTATTTACTTTTTCGCAATCATCTAAGCTAATTCCTGTATCATTATCTATGAATATTCTTAAATAATTGTCTTTTCCTTCTTTTACATACATAACATCGTATACTCTGTAGCCAAGTTCATTTATTGGCTTTGTAACGAGCTCTTCTACTTTTTCTTCTATTTTAGACAAGATATACCTCCCTATATTCATATTAAATATTGTCTTATAACATTGTAGAAGAGTGGAATTTGTTTCCACTCTTCTGCCGTACTTCTTATGTCAATATTATTATACCCTTTTTATGGAAAAAATGCAAGGGTTTTCGGAAATTTTCTTAGAAATTCATAGTTTTTTTCATTTTTAATTTATTACTTGTTTGTAGCTTGCATTTTATACTATTGCATTCTTATACCATCTATACAATTTTCATATATAAACTTGCTTATTTTCTTCATACCATTTGTATTATAAAATTCTGTTAATAGTTTATTAAATTCTTCCAATTTATTATCTGGAACCTTAATAATTCCTGCTCCATTTGCTATCATTATTTTATTAGCAGCAATAGTACTGGTTCTTTTATTTCCGTCCCAAAACAACTGGCTTCTCATTCCATATAACATATATGTAATTGCACGCTCGGTTGCATTTTCTATTTTTAAAATATCATTAATCTCTTTCTCTACTTTATTTTTATCTGGAACTTCTGGAATATATTCTGTTCCTGTTATTTCTACTCTTCCAGTTCTTAGTTTTCCCCATTCAAGACTTTCATTTCTTGCAACATATTCATTTATTTTGCATATAAATTCCGTATTAAATTCTTCATCAATGTTAGCAATTACAAATTTCCATGCATCTCTTAAGTTAAGAACACATTGAATTTCATCAATCTTTAAATTTGGAACATTTACACCTTCAAGAATTGTTTTAGTCTGAGGAAAAGTTATATTTATTCCCTCCATTCTTGCATTTGCATATATGTTATCAACCAAATTTCTTTTTGCAAGAAATATATTTTGTTCTAACGTCATATTATATTTATTTTCCATAAAATTAACCTCTTTCTTTATTTCAAAAACATGATAACATACTTTTGGCAAAAAATAAAGGTTAAAATGTTATTTAACCTCTATTATTACAACTCTATTCTTTCTTCTCTCACTCTATTTACCAATGCTTTTAATTTTTTGTTTTCTTCTTTTTCTAGTCTTGGATCATTCATTTCTATTTTTAGTGCAAGTTCTTGTACTAATTTTAATATTTTCACATCTTCGAATATATTTGCTATTCTGAATTCCGGTAATCCATGTTGTTTTGTTCCGAAAAATTCTCCAGAGCCTCTTAGCTCTAAGTCTTTTTCTGCTATTTTAAAACCGTCTTCTGTTGTCGTCATTGTTTTCATTCTCTCTCTTACTATTGCAGAATTACTGTCATATTTTAGTATACAATATGACTTAAATTCTCCTCTTCCAACTCTTCCTCTTAATTGGTGTAACTGGGCTAGGCCAAATCTTTCAGCATTTTCTATTACCATTATGTTTGCATTTGGTACATCCACCCCAACCTCAATTACAGTTGTAGAAATTAGTATGCTTACTTTATTTTCTTTAAAATCTTGCATTACTTGTTCTTTATCTTTGGGTTTCATTTTTCCATGTAATATTTCTACATTGTAATCTTTAAACACTTCATTTTTGTAACTTTCTGCTAGTTTCTCTACAGATTTTACATCCATCATTTCTTCGTTTTCGTCTACGAATGGACATACTATGTATGCTTGCCTGCCTTCGTCCACATTTTTCTTTATAAACTGAATTATTCTATCTGTCATATTTTCTTTTACTGCTATTGTATCAATTTTCTTTCTGTTTGGTGGCAGTTCATCTATTATGGAAATATCCAAATCTCCATATACTATTATGGCTAGAGTTCTTGGAATAGGAGTCGCAGTCATTACCAGTACATCTGGATTTTTTCCTTTACCAGCAATTACGCTTCTTTGCTTTACTCCGAATCTGTGTTGTTCATCTGTGACTACTAATCCTAAGTTCTTAAACTCTACGTTTTCTTGTAAAAGAGCATGAGTTCCTATTAATATGTCTATTTCACCATTTTTTAATTTTTCTAAAACTATGCCTTTTTGTTTTTTGGTTAGACTGCTTACTAACAACCCACAACGTATTCCAAATGGTTCTAATATTTTATTAAAGTTATTTATGTGTTGTGTTGCAAGTATTGTTGTTGGAGCCATTACTGCAACTTGATATCCACTCCTCACAGCCTTATATGCTGCAATCATTGCAACTACGGTCTTACCAGAACCAACGTCTCCCTGTAAAAGCCTATTCATTGGCTTTTCCGATTCCATGTCATTGTCTATTTCTTCAAGAACTCTTAGTTGAGCTTTTGTTAGTTTGAATGGTAATGTGTTTATTACATCTGACATATGTACATCTTTGCTGTATTTTATGCCCCTTAGTTCATTATCATATTGTTCTTTCAAGCTTAATAAAGCAAGTTGAAATGTTAGCAATTCTTCGAATACTAACCTATTTCTTGCTCTCGTCAAATTTTCCATTTTGCTTGGAAAGTGAATTTCTCTTACTGCTTGATCTAGTTCCATTAAATGATAATCTTTAGTTATATATTCTGGTAATGTTTCTTGTAATTTCGCATTTACCATCGAAAGTGCATTTTCAACAGCTTGCCTTATAGCTGAGTCTGGCAATCCCTTTGTAGTAGAATAAACAGGCACAATTTTACCTGTATTCTTGTTTTTTCCTTCTTCATCAAAAACAGGTGATGCCATTTCTATCTGCCCAAGTTTCTTAGTAACATTTCCGAAAAATCTATATTTCTCATGTGCATGAATTACATTCCTTATATAATCTTGATTAAACCATGTAATCAGACATCTACCAGTATCATCCTGCACCATAACTTTTGAAACAGACATGCTTTTTCTTAATTTGAAAGTTGTTGCAGCAGTTACCGTCACAGCCTCAATAAGAGCCTCTTCTCCATCTTGAAGCTCCTCTATCTTTTTTATTTTCGTTCTATCCTCATATGTTCTCGGATAATAATTAATCAAATCTTCAACAGTATTTACGCCAAGCAGGCTTAACAATTTTGCTCTACTTGGTCCAACACCCTTAATATATTGAACACTCTGTTTTAAATCAATCATAAGTACTTCCATTTCTTGCTTTGCAAATTCATTTTTAATTTATAACAAAAATTTCATTGAAACAATGATATCACAAACAAGTGTTTTTGTCTAGTTTTTATTATAAAAAATAATAGTTAAACTATTTCTAGCCTAACTACCTCTTTAAGAATATTTACTAACCACCTGATGACTAACTACCAATAGTTAGTCATCGAACATAGCAATCTTTTAAAATTACTAATACTATGATACTATATTTTATGTCTAACACCAATAATTTATACCTAAAATTCCTCACTAATCTTTTTCTACTATAAAGATTTCAAATTTATTATATGAATAAAATCAAACTATAAATAGCAAAATAGAGCCTATTTTTAGGCTCTGTTTCTTCAGTTTATTAGATTATAAAATTACGTTTCTATCTAAATTTGCAATATTCTATCTTGTGCAATCTGCCTATAATTCATAAATATTCTCCTATATTACATAATTTCTTTTTTCACATATTTCATCGCAATGTTAAATATTTCGTTATATCTTTCCATTGTTTTTGCGTCATTAAATTTATGTCTTTTATATATTTTTTCTATATAATTGTTTGCATATATTATTTGCAAGCTATATTTATAATTAAAATCATACACATATGCAAAATGGCACACTAATCCGTCTGCTGCACTCTTTCTATTTTTGTAACTCATTCTTTTATCTTCTTTAAATTCCCTGTATATTTCATCACTTATTATGTCATTTGATAAGTCTTTGCTTTCCCATACCGCTTCTTTTGAATATATTGTTAAAGAATAATATATGTCTACCTTGTCTGCATCTCTTATTATTTTACTATGTAATAACTGTCTTTCAGTCAATCCTGTTTCTATTGCTGGTCTGTTATGGTTCAATATTGCTATTTTTATTATTTCATCATACTGCTTGTCTTCTATAAATTCACGTATTAATCCATCTTCAAATAATATTTTTGAGCCAATTTCTGCATGATTTACGCTTTTCCCATCATTAAATGTATGGTATAGTCTTACTTGTTCAAACCTTCCTATATCATGTAATAAGCCTATTAGCCAAGCAAGGTCTATATCTTCTCTTGTTAGTTTCAAATTTTCGGCTATATCATTTGCAATTTTTGCTACTCTTTGTATGTGTTCTATCTTTAATCTTATTTTTTCATCTTCTGGATTATATTTACTAACATATTCATTAAACGCTTTTAATGCTTTTTCTCTATTAATCATTTTCCCTCCATCAGCTTTTTCCTAAATTTACTACCCTTAATTTCTTAAGGGTAGCATTTCTTTGATACATTAATCACAATATTTTCTTGGTTTCTTGCAACATATTATTAGAATTATCGTTAATACTAACAATAGGCCTAATACAACTGCTAAAACTATTATTGCACTAATTGCTCCTAATATAGTTTCAACCATTTCAGCTCCTACTATTATTCCTATTACAACACCTAGCGCAACGGCAAGTATTGTAGCAATTAATCCGAAGCAATTTTTCTTTTCTTTCTTCTTTGTATCACAACAGCAATTATAATCATGTGGCTCCATAAAAGTCACCTCCATACAACATCTTTTTTATTTGATGTTATACTATATTGTATGCTGTGTTCTATTTTTTGACACAATTAGTCATTTTTCACTTATTCTTATATTTAAATAATTTATTCTATCTATTATTTTTCAATCTCACTTTATGCCATTTATTTCATTCTTTGTTTTACTGTTTCATACATTACTATTCCAGCTGAAACTGATGCATTCAAAGATATAATTTTTCCTTTCATAGGAATTTTTATTAAGAAATCACAATTTTCTTTTACGAGTCTACTCATTCCGAAGCCTTCGCTCCCAATAACGATTGCAACATTTCCTGTCAAATCTTCATCATAGTACATTTTTTCTGTTTCCATATCTGTACCATAAATCCATACATTATTTTCTTTTAAATATTTTATTGTTTCATTTATGTTGTTTACACGTGCAACTTTCATAAAACTTGTTGCTCCAGCAGATGTTTTTACAACTGTGCTGTTTACTGCCGCAGCTCTTCTCTTTGGTATAATTATTCCATGGACACCTGCTGTTTCTGCAGTTCTTATAATCGAGCCCAAATTATGTGGGTCTTCTATTCCATCTAATATTAATATGAAGGCTTTCTCATTTTTAGATTTTGCTTCATTTAAAATATCTTCTACTTCACAGTAATCAAATGGCGGAACTATTGCGATTACACCTTGTGCATTTTCAGTTTGAGCCATTTGATTTATCTTTTCCCTTTCGACTTCTACTGTTACAATTTTTCTTTCTTTAGCTTTTGCTATTATCTTTGTAATAGAACCATGTTTCTCGCCTTTAGTAATATAAATTTTGTTTATATCTTTTCCACTCTCCAATAATTCTAAAACTGCATTTCTTCCTTCAATTTGATCATCAAATTCTTTTTGTTCATTTTCTTTTGAAAATTTATTATTTCTAAAATTTTTACTCATCTAAAATATCCTCTTTTTACAAATTTAATTATAATATCAAAACAAGATCAAGCTCACTTTTCAGTGGAATCCTAAGAAGCTCCAACCAAGAGTGCATGCAAAGTTTTGAAAATGCAAAATTATTTTGCACAAATAAAGTTTTATCGTTTTTCGCCCAAAAAGGGGCGTCCCTATTGGGCGATTATTTTTCATCATCTAATTTTAATACTGACAAGAATGCTTCCTGTGGTATTTCTACATTTCCTATTTCACGCATCTTTTTCTTTCCACGTTTTTGCTTTTCTAGTAATTTTTTCTTTCTTGTTACGTCTCCACCATAGCATTTTGCTAAAACGTCTTTTCTCATTGCAGATATTGTTTCTCTTGCAATTATTTTCCCTCCAATTGCAGCCTGTAGTGGTATTGTAAATAATTGCCTTGGAATTACTTCTTTAAGCTTTTCTATCATCTTTTTGCCTCTTTCGTAGGCAGAGTCTTTGTGTACTATGAATGATAATGCATCTACGTTTTCGCCGTTTACTAGTATATCTAGTTTTACCAGTGTTGATGGTCTGTATTCTTTTATTTCGTAATCGAATGATGCATATCCTTTTGTTTTTGATTTTAATTTATCAAAAAAGTCGTATATTATCTCATTTAAAGGCAACTCGTATATTAATGTTACTCTTGTTGTGTCTAGATATTTCATATCTATATAAATTCCACGTCTATTTTGGCATATTTCCATTATGTTTCCGACAAACTCTTTTGGCGTTAGTATTTCCGCTTGTACAAATGGTTCTTCTATTCTTGATATTTCATCTGCTGGTGGCAAATCTGCTGGATTGTAGATTTCTACCATCATCCCATCTGTTTTATATACTTTATAGATTACAGATGGAGATGTTGTAATTAGACTTAAATCAAATTCTCTATCTAATCTTTCTTCTATTATTTCCAAATGTAATAATCCTAAGAATCCACATCTAAAACCAAATCCTAAGGCTGCAGATGTTTCTGGTTCATATTCTAAGGCTGCATCATTTAGTTGTAATTTTTCAAGGGCGACTTTCAAATTTTCGTAATCACTTCCGTCAACTGGATATAGTCCGCAATATACCATTGGATTTACTTTCTTGTAACCTGGAAGTGGCTTTTCAGCTGGTCTATCATCTACTGTGATGGTATCTCCAACACGTATGTCTGATAAGCTCTTTATGCTTGCAGCAATGTATCCAACTTCTCCTGCAGTTAAGCTTTCGGCTGGCGAATATGAACCTGGTTCAAAATATCCCACCTCTGTTACTGTAAATGTTTTTCCAGATGCCATTAATCTTATCTTGTCTCCAACTTTTACAGTTCCGTTTTTTATTCTGCAATATGCAATAGCACCTTGGTAGTTATCATAAATAGAGTCAAATATCAAGGCTTGCAATGGTGCTTTTTCATCTCCCGTTGGAGCCGGAATGTCTGAAACAATTCTTTCTAGCACTTCATCTACATTTAATCCTGTCTTTGCAGAAATGCAAGGCGCATCTTGTGCAGGTATTCCAATTATATCTTCAATCTCATTCTTTACTTCGTCAGGTCTTGCATTTGGCAAGTCAACTTTATTTATAACTGGAAGTATTTCCAGATTATTGTCTATGGCTAAATAAACATTTGCTAGAGTCTGAGCTTCTACACCTTGGCTTGCATCTACTACTAATATCGCACCATCGCATGCAGCTAAGCTTCTAGAAACTTCGTAATTAAAATCCACATGCCCTGGGGTATCTATTAAATTAAGTTCATATGTATTTCCGTCTTTTGCTTTATATTTCATTCTAACAGCCTGAGACTTTATTGTAATTCCACGTTCTCTCTCGATATCCATGTTATCTAGAACTTGTTCTTCCATCTCTCTTTTAGAAAGAACTCCAGTCATCTCAATAAGTCTATCTGCTAATGTAGATTTACCGTGGTCTATATGTGCAATTATGCTAAAATTTCTAATATATTTTTTCTTATCTTCCATTAATTGTATTTCCCTTCTTAAGGTTTAATTTTCAGACTCCCTCAAATACGTTTCAAGAGCCTATTGTCCGCTTTTTGTACATTTCAATTATACTTTTTATACGTAAAATTGTCAATGCAGATTTCTTATTCATTTTGATACACCAATTGTTTTTCTCCATGCCATAAATAATATTTCTCCATTTTAACAAAATTAAAAGAGCATTGTTTATTTTGCTAAACTTTGCTCTTTAATAAATTAATCTTCTTTACTTATTTTTGCATATTTTTTTAATTTTGCATATGCCAAGTTATTTACACTACCAGATGTAAATCTTCCAGATTCGTCTCGTTTTCCAGCTGGTACTCCAGTTAAAATTTCTATTCCTTGCTCAATCGTTGAAATCGCATAAATATGGAATAATCCTTGTTTTACCGCTTCTACGACTTCATCTGATAAATTCAAATTTTTCTCGTTTAATTTTGGTATCATAACTCCGTGTGAGCCTTTAAGTCCACGTGTCTTGCAGATTTTAAAGAATCCTTCTATTTTTTCGTTTACTCCACCTATTGGCTGTATTTCACCTTTTTGGTTTACAGAACCAGTAACTGCAATCGATTGGTTTATTGGTATTCCAGAAAGGCTTGAAAGTATTGCATATAACTCTGTTGAAGATGCACTATCTCCATCAACACCATTATATAATTGTTCGAAGCACAAACTTGCAGTTAAAGATAATGGCATGTCTTGTGCAAACATCTCGCCTAAGTATCCACTCAATATCAAAATTCCTTTTGAATGAGATGAGCCAGACATTTCTACTTCACGCTCTATGTCTATGATTCCGTTTTTCCCAACATAAGTATTAGCCGTAATTCTTGCTGGTAATCCAAATGAATAATCTCCTATGCTCATTACTGTTAAACCATTTATTTGTCCAACTTTGAATCCTTCTGTGTCTATTAAAAGTGTGCTATTATTTATCATGTCAAGATATTTTTGATTGTATTTTTGTACTCTTTCAATTCTTTGAGCAAGTGCTTCATCTACAATTTTCCCAGTAATAACTTTTTCTCTTTTTAATCTTGCAAGTGTTGCTGCCTCACCAACAATCTGAGTTATCTCGCTAAATCTTGTAGATAACTTCGTTTGATCATTTGCAAGTCTAGATGCAAATTCTATAACTTTTGCCATTCCAGATCTATCAAGTGGTGGGAGTTCTTCCGTTTGGCAGAATCCTTCTACTACTCTTGCTAATTTATTCATATTCTCCAAAGTTAAAGGTGCGTCATCTTCAAACTCAACCTTTATCTTGAATAGCTTTCTAAAATCAGTATCAACAGATATTAAAGTTTGATATAATGCTTCGTTTCCAATTAATATTACCTTTAAATTAAGTGGAATAGGCTCTGGTTTTAGAGAAACCATTACCATAGACGAATGTTGGTCAACAGGGTTTTCTATTCCTAATTCTTTTGTTCTTAATACTTTCTTTAATGTCTCATAACAATATTGATTAGAAACTATGTCTGTAGCCTGCATTATTAAATATCCACCATTTGCAATGTGCAACAATCCTGGTTTTAACATTGTATAATCTGTTTTCAAGCTTCCATAATAATTTTCATATTCCAACTTTCCAAATATATTTGGATATGAATAGTTTGAATCCATTATTACTGGTGCACCTTCTAAGTTGCTATTATCTATAAATAAATTTACTCTGTAATTAAGCCATGGTCTTTGAACTTCCTGCCTTTGTGGCTGTGGTTGTACTGGTTTCTTGCTATCATCATCAACAACTAAGAACGCATTTACATTCTTTAAAATATCTTTTTTTACATCATCTAAGAATTTTGTAATTTTCTTATTTCTCTTGAAATTAGATTTAATATAATTTACATGTGCATTTACAGTAAGAAGTGCTACATTTGATTGCCACTCACTTATTTTCTTATCAGACTCAGATTGAATGTTCTTTATCTGTGAAATTGCTTCCATTACATGCTGTTGAACGATTGCAGATTTATCTTCAAAATCCTTTTTTGTTTCAGGATCTAGCTTTTCAAATTCTTCTTCTTCAATAGTTTTTCCATTTATAACAGGCATCATATAAATTCCATTATTAGCAGATTTTACTTGGAATCCGTATTGTGAAGATGTGGCATTAAGCTTATCCATTAAAGCCGATCTTTTTGCTTCATATTCTTGCTTAATAAGTGCCTTCTCTTTCTCAAAATCCTCGTTATTAAAAGTATCTTTTATATCATGTTTTATGTCTTTAATAAATCTATCCATTGCATCTCTAAATTCTTTACCTTGACCTGCTGCAAGCGGAATAGCAATTGGCTCATTTGGATTATCGAAGTTATAAACATAACACCAATCTTGTGGAAGTTTTTTCTTTTTAGAAATGCTCTCCAAATAATGCTTAGTGTACATGGTTTTGCCAACTCCGCTAGGTCCTTCTATATATAAATTATAACCATTAATATCAACATTAAGTCCAAATTCTAACGCTTTTATCCCTCTGTCTTGGCCAATTCCACTTGCTATTGGCTCCAAACTTTCAGTAGTTTCAAACTTAAAAATGTTTGGGTTACAAGTTGATTTTAAATCCTTATAAGAAAGTTCAAATTGATTTTTCATTAGTAGTTCCTCCTATAAATTTTTCTAGTCTTTTAGTATATTTTTTATGCTTTACTTTGAATGTTCATTAAAATTCTAATTTCATAAGTATTGCATCATATGTATTATCATAATATTTTTTTCTTAGTCCAACTTCTTTGAAATTATACTTTTTATAAAAATTAATTGCAATAGAATTTTGAATATTTACCTCTAAATTTATACATTTTATTTTTTCCTGCTTGCAATACTCTATTAGTTTATCCATAATGTTTGATGCTATTCCCTCATGTCTGCAACATTTTTTCGTAACAATATTCATTAAATCCGCTTCATCCAAAATTATTTTTAAACCTGCGAACCCAACTATGTTATCATTTTGCTTTGCAATAAAATATTTTGAAAAATTAGATTCTAATTCTTCTTTTAAAGTCTCGTAATTCCAAAATTCATCAAAATCGGTTTCAAGTATATCCTTTATATTTTCTAAATCTTCGATTTTCATTACAGAAATTAGATAATTATTTTTCTCCATTTTTATTTTCCTCCAACATATCAGTTGCTTGGGCAAGAATTAAATTTTGGCAAGGAAAATGAAATTTCAAAGGCAAGGGCGCATACTTTGTGTATGTAACCGCGTTTGGAATAAGATTTGACGAAGCCAAAATTCTAATTATTGTTCAAGCATAGTCCTTTCAGCTTGAGACTTTCGTAAATACAACGGTGAAATATTACTTGAATCTCCATATTCTCCTTTTAGATATTTATCATATGCACATCTTGCTAAAGATACACTTGATTGTATGTTTTTATCTGAAAATCTTATATCTTTATCTGCGAATTTTTCTAATATTAAATCTTTATGTAAAACGCTTCCATCCCCAATAAAAACAATTGGATTTTCTGCATGTGATTTACAATTTTCTAAAGCTACTTCAATAGTATCTGCTATATTATCTCCAATTTGAGCATATGTATTATCCTTTAATTCAAACATTGCGGAATACACATTATTGTTCTTACAATCTATGATAGGGCAAATTGTTGCATTTTCTTCTATATTGTAAGCCAAGCTTTCAAGTGAAGTTACGCCTACTGTAGGAATATTTTTTACATCGGCAAACGCCTTCATAGTAGCAATTCCAATTCTTATTCCTGTAAAAGAACCTGGGCCTAAACAACATGCTAGCAAATCTATATTGTCTAAACTCAAATTAGAAGCCTTAAACATGTTATCAATCATAGGCATTAGCTTTACAGAATGAGTTCTTTCATCATCATTGTTGCCTTGTGCAATTACATTAATATTTTTATTTTTATCAACTTCCACAATAGAAACAGAACAGTTTCTAGAAGAAGTATCAACAGCAAGAATTTTCATTTTTTTATTTCCTCTATTCTTAATTTTCTTAAATCCAAATTATCGGCATCATTATCTCTAGAAAATGTAATTTTTATATAGTCATCTTGAATAATATTCTCAATCATCTCTCCCCATTCAAAAATGCAAAGTCCAGTTTGCAAATATTCTTCTCCTCCAATTGCATAAAATTCATCAACATCTGCCAACCTATATAAATCAAAATGATAAATTTTAAATTTTGGTGTATCATATTC
>CAKOZB010000029.1 GCA_934131055.1 uncultured Clostridia bacterium
AACGCAATATAACATTTTGTTTTATTTTATAATCTCGTTATAGAAATTTTTTCCAGTTTTTTATGTAAAAGGAGTTTATAAATATGGAAACGCGTATTAAAAGTTTAAGAGAAGATCATGATTTAACTCAAAGGCAACTTAGTAATTTCCTTAATATTTCACAAGTTGCATATTCTTATTATGAATTAGATAAAAGGAGTATTCCCTTAGAATTGCTAACTAAATTAGCTGATTTTTACGATACAAGTGTGGATTACCTACTATATAGAACTGACGAAGCACTCCCTTATCCTAAAATAATACAAAAAAATGCATAAAAAAATCACTAAAGTTTAGTGATTTTTTCATATATTATATTTCTTTATATTTATTTAATTTGATAATTACTGCAATTATCGAAATTACACTAATCATCATTGCTATATAAATAACTATTCCTGTACCAGTTTGTGGTATGTTATCTCTAGCTGTTGTATCGTCAACTATTGTATTTTTATCTTCTGAATTTTTATCATCTTTTGTTGCATTCATTTTTATTGATATTGGATTTAATGTTGTATTTTCTGTATTTTCTTCTACAGTAATAAATACTGATTTTTTTATATCGCCAATATATATGTAACCATTGGCCTTTCCAACTTTTTCTCCAATAATTTCTGCTGAATTATCATCTATTTTATTATATTCGTATCCTGAACCAGACAATTCATAACCACTTAATTTTTCATCTGTTGAAATTATGCATTTTTGCCCTACTTTTAAATCAATTACATAATCAGCATTTTCTCTTGTAATGTCTTTATTTAAGAACATATTATTCATTTTGTCATCATATCCATTTAGTTTCGAGAAATCTGCATCTAAATTTACACTTAAAGATGATACTAATGTACAAGATGTAGCTGTTACATCCTTTCTTTCAATTGTCAATTCATATGAATTATTTTCATCTGTAAATTCATCCTTAATTATCATTTTTTCTTTATATGTAGCATTTACATATTCCATTACTCTTTCACCAAATTCAGAAACTAATATAGTCTTTTCATCTTTATCTATGGTAACACTGTCATCAGTTTGTGTATCATCATATATTGTGTATGAATCTCCACTTGACAATGATCCATTCAATGCATTTGCAAGATAAGTCAATAAAAAATACTCACTTGCATTTTTTATTTCTACTCCTTGAATATTGGCTACTGCAACATAACCTATCATGGGTAAACGTATATTTTCTATTTTATCACTATATTCTGCATAACTCATTCCTTCTTTTATTGGAATCTCAGAAGTAAAGGTTGGTTTTTGTGTTAAATCATAACTCAAAACATACTCATTTTCATCTGTTTTTATATTGATGATATCGTCATCTACAGTAAATTTTGCATCATCTTCATTCATTTCTGATGAAGCATATTTTTGTATAGCTATATTTAGATTTTCTTTTGTTACTGCTACAGTTTCAGCATAACAATTATAAAATGTACAACTTAATAGTAAGACAATTGCAAAAATTGCTATTACTTTCGTTTTTCTCATAGTTGCACCCCCTCTCTTTTGTTTTTTCGTCTTTATAATATCATATTGTAATTTTTTCATCAATAATTTACAAAATATTTTTGTTTTTATATTAAACTCAAATTATAATTAAGTGGTTCCTTTTTACTCTATTCTGTGATATAATACTTGCATATTTACAGAGAAAGGAAGATTTTTCATGTCATATAATTATAAAGAAATAGAGAAAAAATGGCAAAATAAATGGGAAAAAGAAGGAACTTTTCACGCAGAAAATACTTCTTCTAAGAAAAAATGGTATGGTTTAATAGAATTTCCATATCCATCTGGACAAGGATTGCATGTTGGTCATCCAAGGTCATACACTGCAATGGATATTGTCGCAAGAAAAAGAAGAATGCAAGGCTACAATGTATTGTTTCCAATAGGATTTGATGCTTTCGGATTGCCTGCCGAAAATTTTGCAATTAAGAACCACATTCACCCAAAGATTGTTACAGAACAAAATATATCAAACTTCACAAGACAATTGAAATCAATTGGTTTTTCTTTTGATTGGTCAAGGGTTATAAATACAACAGACCCAGAGTATTATAAATGGACTCAATGGATTTTTATTCAATTATATAAACATGGTTTAGCATATAAGGCTACTATGCCTATCAATTTCTGTACTGGCTGTAAGGTTGGTCTTTCTAACGAGGAAGTTGTAAATGGCGTTTGTGAGAGATGCGGTAGCCCTGTTGTTCAAAAGGAAAAGAGCCAGTGGATGCTTAAGATTACAGATTATGCCCAAAGATTAATTGATGATTTGGACGATGTTGATTTTCTTGAGAAGATTAAAATTCAACAAAGAAACTGGATTGGAAGAAGCGAAGGTGCTGAGCTTGATTTTAACATAGCTGATTCTGATGAAAAATTAAGAGTTTACACAACTAGACCAGATACTTTATTTGGTGCTACTTACATGGTTGTTGCTCCAGAACATCATATTATTGAAAAATTAAAAGATAAAATCACAAACTTAGATGAGATCAAGGCTTATCAAACAGCCGCAAGTTTAAAATCTGATTTCGAACGTTCTGAATTAAATAAAGATAAAACAGGTGTTGAAATTAAAGGAATTAAAGCTATAAACCCTGCAACAGGAAAGGAAATTCCTATCTGGGTTTCAGATTATGTTTTAATTACTTATGGAACTGGCGCAATTATGGCCGTTCCAGCACATGATGAAAGAGACTATGCTTTTGCTACTAAATTCGGATTAAACATCGTTCCTGTAATCGAAGGTGGAGATGTTTCAAAAGAAGCTTATTCTGGTGACGGAGTTCATATTAATTCAGATTTCTTGAACGGAATGAATAAGCAAGATGCTATTGCTAAGATGATTTCATGGATTGAAGAAAAAGGAATCGGAACAAAAAAAGTTAACTATAAACTACGTGATTGGGTATTCTCTCGTCAACGTTATTGGGGCGAACCAATTCCAATGGTTCACTGTGATAAATGTGGTTGGGTTCCAGTTCCAGAAGATCAATTGCCACTTGTTCTACCAGATGTAAAAGATTATGAGCCTGGTGAAAATGGGGAATCTCCACTTGCAAAGCATACAGAATGGACTGAAACTACATGTCCACACTGTGGTGGTCATGCAACAAGAGAAACAGACACAATGCCACAATGGGCTGGTTCATCTTGGTATTTCTTAAGATACATGGATCCACACAATGACAAGGCTTTGGCTTCTAAAGAAGCATTAGAGTACTGGTCTCCTGTTGATTGGTACAACGGTGGAATGGAGCATACTACCCTACACTTGTTGTATTCAAGATTCTGGCACAAGTTCTTATATGATATTGGAGTTGTTCCAACAAAAGAGCCATATGCAAAACGTACTTCTCATGGAATGATTTTAGGATCTAACGGAGAAAAAATGAGCAAATCTAAAGGAAATGTTGTAAACCCTGATGATGTTGTAAACGAATATGGTGCAGATACATTACGTGTATACGAAATGTTCATGGGTCCATTCGACCAAACTGCTCCATGGTCTGTTGATAGCATTCGTGGATGTAGCAAATTCTTAGACAGAGTTTGGAACATGCAAGAAATTTTAGTTGATGACGGAACAAACGAATATTCAAAACAATTCGAAAAAATGATACATCAAGCAATAAAGAAAGTTTCTAGCGACATTGAAGAAATGAAATTTAACACTTCTGTATCAACATTTATGACAATGGTAAACGAATTCTACAAGGCAAAGAACATAAATAAAGCAGAATTTAGAACATTTTTACAATTATTAAATCCATTTGCTCCTCATATTACAGAGGAATTAAACGAAAAACTTGGATTTACACAAACTTTAGCCGAGACCCCATGGCCTACATTTGATGAAGAAAAGACTAAAGAAGATGTAATAAACTTACCAATTCAAGTAAATGGAAAGCTAAGAGCAAACATCGATATAGCAGTAGATTCAGACGAAGGAACAATAAAAACTGCTGTACACGAAGCAATAAAAGACAAATTAGACGGAAAAACAATAGTAAAAGAAATATATGTAAAAAATAGAATTTACAATGTTGTTGTAAAATAGCATTATAATATAGCCGAAAAAGATACTATTTTCGGAAAATCAGCCGAAGTAATCGTTTCTCACATGCTCTACGTGAGCACGATTACGAATGCGCAATTTTCAGAAAATAGTATCTCTTTGGGCTATTTAGACATTTTCCAATTAACATTTGTAATATTTTTGAAATATTTTTTTAACTTATTTGTTACACATTATAGCCATTTATGTAGTATAATGTATATATCTGTACAAATGATAATTTAACTAAAAAATGTTAATCCTTTCATATGTACGTTTTAGCAAACCTAGAAAGGAAATGTCCTTTAATGAGTATTGAATCAGATTTAAAGAAAGACGGAATTACGGTTATTGAACCGCTTGATATAACTACAGTTAATGTTATTGCCAAGAATGTAAGCAAGAAAATTGTTGCTGCATTTTCTAATCTTGGCTTTAATTTTGATACCCTTTATGAAAGATTCTCTAAACTGCCTATGTACATAGCAGATATGCCTGAAGGAATGTCTGAGGCTAGCTATTTTTACAAGAATTCTGCCATATATTTTAGAGACGGTATGGGTCTTGCTGATTTGGAAAAATTTGCTGTACATGAATTAATTCATAATTTTCAAGAGCAGAAAAACGAAAAAGGCGATTTAACAAGACTTGGACTTTGTACTTTTAAAGGGTCTAAGCCAACAGGAATGGCTTTAAATGAAGCTGCAGTTCAGCTACTTGCTTCTAATATTTTAGAAAACACTTTCGAAACAGCAACATATTATGACATAACATTTTCAACAGTCAGTCCAAATTGTTACCCATTATTATGCAACTTAATTTATCAAATGGCTTATGTTACTGGTGAAGAAGTCTTGTTTGAAAGTACATTTAATAGTAATGACCATTTTAAAAATAAATTTACAGCTCTATGTGGAGAAAATGTGTATAATCAGATTTCAAATTATTTTGATAAAATTCTAGAAACAGAAGAAAAAATAATCAAAATATCTAATAAAATTCAAAAAACCGAATTATCTACTGCCAAAGTAGATTCATTATATAAAAAATCTGATGAATTAAAGAAGCAATTGAAAAGTGCCTATTTTTCTACACAAGAGTTAATTATAAGTTCATATTTTACAAATTCTTTAAAAACACTTATTACATCTGATGATGTAGATAGATTTAGAAAAAAATTATATAGTTTCCAAGATATAATTGGAACTACAACTAATTACTTTTTCTTTAATAACTACTATATTCAAATAATGGAAAAATTAGATAGCAGATATGATTCATTGTCTGATTATTTAGATGATGATAATACTTATTTGATACCTAAAAAAGAAAATAAATTTACTAAGATTATAAATTACATAAAAAAATTAATTTGGAAAAAAGAATCTGTTCGTTAATATTCTGGCAAAGCAGAATAATACTTATTCCTCTTAATTAATATAAAAAATACCGAAGCAACTTTACACTGTATTTACAGTATTAAGTTTACTTCGGTTTTTATCACCCCTCTAAAGTTTTTTCGAAAGGAATCTTACTCCATGAAAGCATTCAGCTGTTTGCACAGCTTATCCAACTGACCTTCCTGAACAAACATAGTCACATTAGTGATTCTAATATCAATATCGTTCATTCTCCAAAAGTGGATAACTACTTTATTCAACAGTTCGTTGTACACACCGACAAACTGCAACTTCTTGTTATAGCCAGTCTGCATGCACTTGTGGATGGTATCAAAGGCTTTTTCTACATCCTTTTTACTCCTCATGTCAGCCCAAACAACTACTTCATAGTCATAAGACCCAACCATGCTATTAAGTGTTCCATCTTCCATACTCATCCATTGCCGAATAAGTTCCAAAGCTTCTTTATCATTAGCCGCTCTGAATTTTTTCGAAATTTCCTCATCTACCTCCTGCTCTTTGCAAAATTTAACAAGTTCCATTTCTCTTGCATTCATTTTTTAATTTCCTTTCAATCTTACAGAATGATATTCCAACAGCACATCAAAATGTACTATTTAGAATTATAAACTATTTTACATAATATTACAAGTTATTTTTAAGATTTTTTCTGCGGCATCTCTACCACTCCTTGCAGCCCATGCCACTGTTGCTTTCTGTCCTACTATGTCTCCACCAGCAAACACTTTATTGATTGAAGTTTGCATATTTTCATCTATTTTTATATAGCCATATTCGTTTTTTTCAAACTTTTCTATGATATTATTCTCTGGTTTAGAGCCTGTTGCCATTACAACATAATCCATGTCTAAAGAGAAATTGCTTCCTTCTATATTTACTGGTGAAAGTCTATTTTCTCCTTCTTTTTTTACCAATTCTGTTTTTATACATTCCAGCTTTTCTACTTTTTCTGTTCCCAATATTTTAACTATATTAGTCTGAAATAAAAACTCTATTCCTTCTTTTTTTGCATCCGCAATTTCTTTTTTCTCTGCAGGCATTTGTTCTTCAGCTCTTCTATAAATTACATAAACTTCACTTGCACCAAGTTTTTTTATTGTTCTAGCAGAATCCATTGCAACATTGCCACCACCGATTATAGCAACCTTTTTTCCAGTATAATTTGGATGTTTATTATATTCTAATAAGTAATTTCCACCATAAACACCATTTAGATTTTCACCTTCTACATTCATCTTTGATGGAATGTTAGCTCCAATAGCAACAAATACTGCATCATATTTTTTTGCTAAATCTTCAATTTCAAAATCTCTTCCCAGCTCTTGATTTAGCTTTGCTTCTACTCCTAAATCCAATATTTTTTCTATTGTTTTTTCTACTACTTCTCTAGGCAATCTAAACTCTGGAATTCCGTGTGTTAGCAAGCCTCCTAGCTTATCATGTTTTTCGTATATTGTAACTTTTACGCCTTTTCTTGCTAAAAACGTAGCACATGTAAGTCCTGCTGGTCCACTTCCTATTACAGCAACGCTTTTATCTTTTGCTCTTTCGTCCACTTCTACGGATAATTCGTAATTATTTTCAATACTTAAATCTCCAATATAAGCTTCCATCGTGCCTATTGAAACAGGCTCTCCCTTTATTCCACGAATACAGCTCCCCTCACATTGCTTTTCGTGTGGACATATTCTTCCACATATTGCTGGAAGTACAGTAGTATTGCACAATATTTCATACGCTTTCTTACTATCGACCTCATGTATAAAATCCGGAATGCAATTACCTAGTGGGCAACCTTTTATTTTACACTGACTATTTTTACAATTCAAACAATAACTTCTTATCTCTTCAATTTCTTTCATGATTACACCTTTCGTTTTTATATTTTACCTATAAGCGACAATAAATCCTATTTTTAAAATTTAGCCGGAAGCTCGCCTTTTGAGGAGTCCGAAGGAGCTCCGACCAAGAGCAACGTGCTAAAATTTTATAAAATATGATTTATTGTCCTATAATTAAATATCGATATGCATCTCATCAGCCTTTTGTTTTACTAACTTCAAGTCTTTCCAGAAGTCTATTTTTTTATTTTCATCACGAAGCAATGCAGCCGGGTGCCAAGTTGGCATATAAAGTATTTCTTTCTTTTCTACCCATTTTCCTCTTGAAGCTGTTATTCCATATTCTTCTCCGAGTATGTTTTTTAATGCTGTACTTCCTAGTAATACTATTATTTTAGGTTTTACCAATATTACTTGATTTCTTAAATAATTAAGGCAGGCCTGTGCTTCATCAGCCTCAGGTGTTCTATTTTGAGGTGGTCTACATTTTACAATATTTGCTATGTATACCTTGTCTCTATGTATTTCTAATGCTTGAAAAGCCTTATCCATAAGCTTGCCTGCTTTACCAACAAATGGCTCTCCAAGCCTATCCTCGTCTGCACCAGGACCTTCCCCTATAAACATTACATCAGCATTTTTGTTGCCTACACCAAAGACAATATTTGTTCTGTTTGTGCATAATTTGCACTTTTTGCAGTCTTTAATCGATTGCTCCAAATCTTCCCAATTATCGTACATAATTTATCACCAATTTTATTTTCCTTCATCAACACATTTTTCTACTAACTTAATTTTTATTTTCTCATTTGTATTAATTTCTGCTTTTGTTCCAATTGGTATTATTATTTTTTTATCAATATGACCAAAGTTATTTGATTTTATTATTGGAAATTTATATTCATCTCCAATAGCATTTGTTATTATTTTTTCAAGACTAATTTTAGATTGATGTTCATAATTTCCAATCCATAGTCCTGCAATTCTGTCAAATACTCCATTTTGTTTTAAATAATATATATTGCTATTTACCATTTCTGGTGCAGCTTCAAAACCAAGCTCCTCTAAGAACAAAATTTTATCCTGTACATTTACGGCGTATTTTCCACAAACTAATTTTGTAAATAAAGATAAATTTCCTCCAACCAGCTCTCCTGTAGCCTGTCCTGCTTGTATAGTTGTGTATTCGTCTTCTGGTTCTCCCATTATTAAACTTTCGGTATTTTCAACAAAAGTTTTTATGAATTGCTTATAGGCATAGCCTGTTTCCCATGATGTTAACGACTTAAACGTTGGCCCATGATATGTTACAAGCCCAGTCTTTTCGTGTATCGCATTTAGAATGCTAGTATTATCACTAAACCCACAAATTATCTTTGGATGATTTTTTATCATTTCATAATCTATATAATCCAGAGTTGTGTTGGAATCTTCCCCACCTTTTACACACATTATAGCTTTTACTTCGTCGTCTTTAAAAGCCCAGTTAATGTCTGCTGCTCTTTTCTCTGGTGATGTTCCATAGCCTAGAGTATCTTCAAATACATATTTGCCGAATTTTACTTTAAAGCCCAAAGCCTCCATTAATGCAATGGAAGCATTTATATACTCTAAATCATCTTTTTCTATATAATTTGATGGAGCAATTACTCCTATAGTATCACCTTTTTTTAATTTAGTAGGTATCATAAAACTTTCTCCTTTTTATTTATTTGGAAATGTCATTCCTAAAACAGCAATATTCCTGCCAGCCTTATCTTTCTGTGCTCTATACGAATGCATTACATTAGAATTACATACTGTACAAATTTTACTTTCTATTATGTTTGTAGATTGTAATCCACATTTTTCTAACATTAATCTATTTATTAAAGTTGTATCTATATGATATTTATTTTCTCGTTTTTCTATTATATCACAATTTCTATTTAGATAACTGAATGCTTGTTCAAAAATATTTTTTACATCTTCATCTACCTCAAAATGACATTTTCCAATGCACGGACCGATACATACAATAATATCTTCTGGTTTAGAGCCATAATCACTTATCATTTTTAGTACTGCCTTCTGTCCTATCTTCTGAGCTGTTCCACGCCAACCAGAATGAATATTCCCAATTACATTTTTTACTGGGTCATATAATAAAATTGGTGTACAATCTGCAAATGATAATATTAAGTCCGTATCTGGCTTACTTGTAAGCAAACCATCCACATTTTCTAAATACTCTTTTGATGTTTTTTGATAATTGTTATCCACATTTTTTATACAATCTGTGTGTGTTTGGTGCGGTTTTACTATATTTTTTCTTTTTATTTCTAGTGCATCACAAAGCATATTATAGCTATGCTCTGTAACACTCTTTTCAGCCTTACCATTAAAATCAATTTTATCTACACTCAATGTGTACGCATGTACTAAATTTTTGAATTCTAACAATCTTCTAAATTGCAAATATTCAATTCCATCTTTTTTTACATGAACTATATTCTCATTAGATAAATCCATATAACCTCCATTTCTTTATGTGCCACATTGGTTTATGAAGAATTAAATTTTGACAAGGAAGATGAGTTTAAAAGGCCAGGGCGCATACTTGCTGTATGTAACCGCGTTTTAAACGAAATCTGACACAGTCAAAATTTTAATTATTCTTAAACCACCTTATTCTTAATCATTTCTAAAACCGCATCTTTATTTAATTTTGAAATATATTTATATTCATTGTTTTTTGTATTTTCGTCAAACCTGCATATAGACTTGTATTTACAATACTCACATGGTGTTTTTTTGGTACTTGCATTATAATATGGTTTTACTTCTATATTGCCTTGCAAAATTTCCTCTGATATTTGTTTTATTATTTTTTCCATGTATTTTTGCAAATAAACAAATTGCTCTTTTGTCACAGCACTCGTGCCTCTATCGCTTATCTCTCCGTCTTTTTTTATTGTTGCCGGAATTATTTTGCTTATACCTTTTGGCTCATTTTCTATATTTGTATCCATCTTTTTGATTATATTCACATCTGCTAAAATTAAGCCTTTCATCTTGAACTCTTGCCTAATTTTCTCCTCTACTTCTTCATCAGTCAAGTTTTTATCTGTTCCGATTGTAGGATTTGTTAAATTAAAATATAATACCCCAGCAGGTATAAAATCTTCTACCTTGCAAGTCTCGTTTAAATATGTTAAAAGCTGTAACTGAAGTCCATAAAACACTTGATTTAAATCGATATTTTTTACAGAAGATTTGTAGTCTATTATTCTTACATATGTTCCATCTGGATTTTTCATTATATCTACTCTGTCTATTTTTCCTGTAATCTCTACCTTTTTTCCATCTTCGGTTATAACAGTAATTGGTTTATACTGACCGTCCCCGCCGAATTCTAATTCATGCCCAAATACTTCAAACTCGCTCTGTTTTAGACTCTGCACAATATATTTTACAGACATAGTAACAACTTTTTGTAACCTGTTACTTAACACTTTATATTTTTCTGTTGTTGTAAATATGTAATTTCTATTTAATTTTAGCTTTTCACTTACTATTTCTGCTACAATTTTCTCTAGCTCTTCATCCGTAATTTCTTTCAGATTAATTTTTCTTTCTTCTATTACTCCGAAAAAATTATCTATTACATCATGCATGAATGAGCCTGTATCAACAGCTTCAACATTAAATGTTTCTTTATCATTCAGTTTTAATCCATATTTTAAATAATATGAAAAAGGACAACCGCTGTATTGCTCCAATTTTGACACACTGGTTTTTAATGTACTTCCATACATTTTTTCTACGTTTTCCTTTTTGATTTTTTCTGCCGTATTCGTGTAATTCAAAGCTTTTATCGCAGATGCAAGTTTTTCGTGCCACTCTTCACTTTCATTATATAAGTTATAAACTTCAAACCATTTTTGTGCAATTTCTTCTCCGTCCCTAAATTGCCTCAAGTTTGTTAATAATTCTTTGAAAGTGTTTTCCTTTGTGGAAATTTCGGATTTTCTGTATATTACATCACTCGTTTCTTTTAAGCCTTCGAATATTTTCTTTATTCTAGAAACTAAAACTGATGGTCTTAAAGATTTTCCTTCCATGTCTGATGATGAATATGACAAAAATATTCTTTCTTCTGCTGTTGTAAAAGCCTTATAAATGTTGAAATTATCCTCGTAAATTCTGTCTATTGTGCCTTTCGCAAGCTCTACTCCGTTTTGCTTAATCTTTTCTCTATCATTATCATTCAAAAATCCTTCTGACTTATTGATTGAAGGAAACATTCCATCGTTTAATCCAATTATAAACACTGCTTTAATCTTGTGGCTTCTAGACCTGTCAACGTCTCCAACAGTAACTTCGTCTTGTGCCATTGGAATAGTTCCCAGTTTGCTTTCTCCAAGACCAGTTTTTAATATCTGCATATAGCTCTCAAAAGTAATGTTTTCGTCTCCAAATACAAGTACAATCTCGTCTAGCACCTGCATTACAATTTTCCAGCTGGTCTCATATTCTGCTGCAATATCAACCTTTTGCATATCATTTAATTCTTTTATTTTATTTTCTAGAACCTTATCTATATTATTCTTGATTAAAAAATTATATAAATTTTTTGAAATCTGTTTTGCAGTTTTATTTCCAGATAAATTATTCTTTAACTCTACCAATGGTGTTACAATTTCTCTTCTAAGCTCATTTATATGGTCGATTATCTCTTTTCCGGTGCTGTCTTCATCATGGAAATTCCAGTCAGCCTTGTACCATTTACTGCCTTTTATCTCCCACTTTAGAGCATAATTTTCTAGAAGGTAAATATCACTCGGAGTAATATTTAGAAATCCACATTTAATATAATTAAATACACTATCATATGACCAGTTTCTAGCAAAGATATCCAATATTGAAATAAGGTATTTTACAAGAATATTCTGGCTCAAATCTCTCTTTTCGTCTATGAAAACTGGAATATCGTATTCCTTAAAAATAGCCTTACACAAATTCGAATAAACATCTATGTTTTTCGTGATTACAGAAATGTCTCTATATCTAAACTTTTTACTCCTTACTAGCTCTAAAATTCTTCTTGCAACTTCTTCAATTTCTGAATACTGGTTATTTGCCAAAAACAAGCTTAAATTTTCTACGTTTTCCTCATATTTTTTATATGGAAAATTATATAAATTTCTTTCAATATGATTTAACTCTTTAGATTTAAATCTATAAATCTTCTCTAAAAATACTGGCTCTTCCACAGCCGTCTTTGTTTCTTTTGCAATTCTTAATATTTTTTCAATTGTCTCTTTATTGCTGAAAAAAATATCATTACTTGCCTCATCAGTTTTTTCCATAGAATTACTCGTTACTGTAATTGTAACCTTGCTTACTTGTTTCAAAAGCTTTGCAATTACTGCGTATTCTTGCTTAGTAAATCCTACAAATTCATCTATATAAATCTCTGTATTTTTAAACATATCAGTAGCATCAAGCTGGCTTTCCAATATTGTTAAAGCATCATTTTCATCAACATAATTATTTACAATCTTCTCTTGAAACTTGCTATAAACAGTATAAATATCCTGCAACTTGTTTTCCAAATACAAGTCATTTTCTCCTACCTGTTCCATCAAAGTATTAAGATTTTCTAATGTTACACCATGCTTCTTAAGCTCTGTAATCTGGGTCATAACCATATCTATATTGCTGTCTGATTTTCCTAAAAATTTAAGATTATTCTTTTTATTCGAAAGAATGCTATAAATTAACATAGATTTTCCACAATTTGAAAGTACAGTTTTGTTACTACCACCAACTTCACTAGAAACTCTATGTGCCATCCTCGCAAAAGTAAGAACCTCAGCATTAATAACTGCCGAATTTTGTTTTTCATCTTCCAAAGACCTTAAAAGTTCTTTCTCTGCCGAAAAAGAGAACTGTTCTGGCGTAATAATATACTTTTTTCTGCCATTATCTATGTTTTTACTTATCTCATTAAAAATATATTGCGTCTTTCCGCAACCACTTCTACCATATATAATTTGTAAACTCATGCTATCTCATCCTTTTGGTGTATTCTATCATAATTATTATAATTAAGCTAGATTTTTGTAAAATAAAAACACTACTTTTTTGTAGTGTCTTGAAATTACTGTTGCGCTTCAACATATTTTTTAAATAGCTCTTCTAATAAAATATGACAACCTTTTTAATAGATTGCCATATCTGCTTTTTTAAGTTCCTACTTTGGCAAGGATATTCCTACTTTTTTAAGTTCCTACTTTGGCAAGGATATTCCTACTTTTTTAAGTCCCTACTTTAGCAAGGGTATTCTTTCTTTTTATTAATGATAATTAATTATCATCACTAGTATATTTATTATACACCATAATTATACATTGTTCAAGGACTTTTTATAATTAAATTTAAAAAGGCCAGCCACTTATTTAAGCGGCTGGTCTACATTATTTTAGATTATTCCCTTCTTTCTCATCTTTGCTTCATACATGTTGTGGTCTGCTTCTTTGATAACATCTCTTATGTCATCATATTCTGGATTAAACAATTCATGTCCAACCGAAATTGTCGGAAACCGGTTTATTCCGCTTTGAATTTGAGCATTATTCTGTTCTGTGGCAAAAACTGC
>CAKOZB010000030.1 GCA_934131055.1 uncultured Clostridia bacterium
ATATATTTTTTGTTCGCTAATTTTTTCTTGCATTTCCATAACCTTCTAATATTCTCCATTTTTCAACTTTTTTCTCAATTTATTTTACTATAAAAAAGAAAAAATAGCAAGGATATTGACAATTAAATCTCGGTAAATATATAATGATTTCAAACTAAAAACAAATTGTTTTTTATACTCATATATTAGGAGGAACTTATGAAAATAAAAGAAATGTTCAAAAAAATCACAGCTGGAATTGGAGTCTTTTTAGCTACGGTGACATCAAAAGTGTTCGCAGCTTTTGACCTTGAATCTCATATTGCCGAACCGGAATACGGAATTCCTACCCCTAGTCCTAAAATTCCCAATACACCTTTTTATGTGCCTTTATTAAACTTTTTGCAGATTATTACTATTCCAATTATCATAATACTAGGCATTATAATTTTTGTAAAGAAACGTAAAAATCAAAAGATTCAAATATTTAAGGTAGTACTTATTACAGCTATTATTATTTTTATTATTGCTAGTATAATTAAAATTACAATTACTTTGTTCCAGCCTTTATATTAATATATTTTTATTATTTTTCAGAAATGCCTATTTTATTATTCTATAACTGTAACATTAATTCACCAGTTGACAAAAGCTAAAAATATAGTATAATATTATTGTAGTTTTTGATGTAGGAGAAAAAATTATGGCAAAAATATGGAAAAAATTGTTGTTAGTAATTCTTATTGTTGCATGCTTATTTAATGTAGTATCTAAGATAGTAAAAAGATACTCATTAAAAGAAGAAATGCAAAGTTCTATTCAATACATGGAAGAACATCAAAAGAATGAAAATACATTATAAAAAAAATAAATTAATACTTGAAAATATAATTCAATTATGTTATTATAGTATTTAGCAGTTTTTATTAAAAAAGGGAGAGGTGAATACAATGAAAGAAGGAATACATCCAAATTATGCAGAAACAACAATCACATGTGCATGTGGTAATGTTATAAAAGCTGGATCAACAAAGAAAGATATCAAAGTTGATGTTTGCTCAAAATGCCATCCATTCTGGACAGGTAACTTAAAAAGAGAAACAACAGGTGGAAGAGCAGCAAAATTCAGAGAAAAATATGGAATTCAATAATAAAAAAATTAAAGGAAATGGAAGCATCTCCTTTATTTTTTTATCTATTAGAAAAAGCACAGATATTTTTAAACTTTAAACTGTGCTTCTCTCCTATTTCATTCTCACTAAAAACATTTATAAGTCTTTCATCATTTTATACGGGCATTTATTTTGACACTTTTCTTCAAAGTTCCAAGTATGTAATGCTCCTCCAAGACAATAATCCCAATTTTCACACTTATTGCATTCTTCGCATGCCATTCTATTTTTATCTCTAAATTCCGTGTATTTATTATCCCAAACTTCTTTAAAATTGTCTGTTTTTATATTTCCTTGTATTAATCTAGAAATCCTTGGGACATTAGGACATACAAACAAATCTCCATTATAAAGTATGCTCGCAACACTTATTCCGGTTCTGCAATAAAAATACTGTCTTCTAACTTCTTTTTCATAGTCTAATCCTAAAAATCCAGGGCAACCATAAGATAATTGCAAACAATGCTTCTTATTTTTTGATTTTATAAAATCCAGTAATTCTTTTAATTCTTTTCCATCGAGTAAAAGTTCAGAATTTTCATTTGCCCTTCCAATTGGATCCATAGAAACTAGTCTCCATGAGTCTAATCCTAAGTTTTTCATTATATCATATAGTTCTTGTAATTGATTTATATTTTTCTTATGAAAAACTGTCGTAACTTGCAAATGCTTTACAAAGCCCGCTTCTTTAAGTTTCTTAATATTATTCATTATTATGTTATATGAACCTGGTACTCCTCTAAACTCATCATGAGTTTCTTGCAGTCCATCTATACTGACCGAAATACTTTCCATATTTGCATTTTTTAATTTTTCTATATTCTTTTCATTAAGTAGAATTCCATTCGTTGTCATTCCCCAATGAAAACCCAATTCTTTTGAAGCATATTCCATAACCTCGCATAAGTCTTGTCTTACTAGTGGTTCACCACCTGTAACATTTATTAAAATTTTGCTTGCATCCATACTATCTGCAATTTGTTTAAATGCTGATTTTATTTCTTCTGTTGTTAGCTCTCCCTCATATTTTCTTTTTTCCGCACTACTTCCACAGTGTTTGCACTTTGCATTGCATGATAATGTACATTCCCAGAATAAATCTCTTAATGGATGTAAAATTCTTTCTTCATCTTTAATGCGATTGTTTATTGTTAATTTCCCTAATTTATAAATTTCCTTTAACATTTTTCCTCCATATATTCACTTGTAATATTTCATATGTTTTACTAAACTAATAATGTTTTTACAAATTTCATCTACAATATTTATTTACACTAGCTAATCTTCATATTTTAATAACTAAACTTATTTAAGCAATGCGTCTAGAAATAAATCTGGTTATAAATTATTGGAATAATAAGTGCAGCTATAAAAGCAACAACATAAACAATACTTATAATTATTATAGCTTTTTTTAAATTTTTAGATTTTATATTCTTCTTTCTTTGTATAAAAATTATGGCTCCAATTATTAAAATAAGTGGAATAGCAATAAATTCACAAATTTTCAACAATCCATTGCTTACTGTATATTGCCATGGTCGTTCAATTCCATATAATGAAACTCCTCTCATATTATAACTATCATCTAGAACATTTAATACATTTTGGATATCAGTATTTGTTTTGGCAAACACTTTTGTTGTAATTGTTGTAAAAAAAGCTGTGATTCCTGTTATAATTTTCTTTATATTTTCTTTTATGTTCATCATTTTTCCTCCTCATATAATAATGTTTATAAAGTTTATTAATAATAAATAAAAAATTTTTACCTATTTTACTCATTTAATATTACCGCCATTACAAATTCTGTATTCTCCCCTAGTCTCATTGCAATCTTATTTGTTTTTTTCGTTGCTGAAGCACTTGCGTTTTCCGCAACAGTAATCGTAATAATATAATCCTGTGCATCAGTCTCTATTTTTTCTATGCTGTATGCGTTTGAAGCATAAAAATGCTGTTCTATAAATTTTTCATACAATTTCTCTGTTTTGAAATTATTCTTTTTATATGTTTCATCTAATAGTCCATATGCCTCATCATAATCATAATTAGAAATCATCTCTATAAATTTATTTACATTTAGTTTAATTTTATCTACCACAGTAGAGTTCATATACTTTTCTTTATATTCATCTGTTTCTAATGTATAGTCATCCATCTGAACAGTGAAGTTCATTATAGATTTTTGATTAAATATATATACCATTCCATCTTGGTCTACTACAGTATATACCTTGCTATTTTCTTCTTCCTTTACTGAGTATCCTGCAACACGTGCTTGTTTTAGATTTTCACTTCTCTTTTTTATATAATCTTGAAATTTGCTATATTTATCAAATCGTTTTTCCCTATATTCTTGTTCTAACATGTCATATGCTTTTTTTACATTATTTACAGTAAGGTCACAATAATATTTTAAAATTTTTTCTATTATTTCATTTTTTCTCATTCGATTATACTGATAACTATTGGCATCATTGTTTGGAATTTCTACTATATTTTCCTTTTCTTCTATTTCATCTATGCTATTATACTTCTTTGAGGATAATGGCATAATGTTAAATGCAAAATTATTAGTATCTAAGCCAACTCTAAAATACATTTTTGTATTATAAGTGCCATCATCTACAACACCTTCTACAATATAACTGCATACATTATGTAATTCACTTTCATACATGTCTAATGCTATAAAAGAATATTTTGACTTTTCTGTATATTTTAGTACATTCTCTTGATTTAGATTATTTTCATTAATATATTCTAAATCAAGCAATTCAAAAATCTTGTCTTTCTCCTCTGCTTTAACAGAATCTATATAAAAATTTATGCAATCTTCTACAGTATAAAATACTGTAGAATTGCTTACCTTTTCTCTTTTAAATTTTGTTTCAACATCTCCTAATTGTTCTTCAATTTCTGTTTCTTTTGGTTTGTTTGTAATTTTTATTAAAACAATAGTAATTGTTCCACTAATAACTAGCAATAAAATTAATCCTATAATTAATACTTTTCTATTCATTGTATTCCCTTCATTTTCAATTTGGTTCTTTCACTCTAATAGCTCGAGTAAATCCACCAGCCGAATTTATTTTACTTAAACTACAGCCCTTATAGCTTATTTCGCTTCTTATTGCATTCGTAGAACCAGCCGCATAAGTTCCAACTCCATCTCCTGCAAATATTTCTATATGTCCAGATTTTACTAGAAGGTCTCCTGCCTTAGCCTCAGATGGTTTTAGTATTGTCCACCCCATTTTTGATGGTCCGCTTCCCATAAACCATGCAGTATCTTTTTGGTGTCCTGCAAATTCGGTATATCCATATTCATATAAAACCCATGTCACATAAGCACTACAGTCTATATAATTTGTTCCATTTGGGTATGGAATCTTGTTTCCTTGTACATAATAAAAATTATTGTCTTTAATATAGTCATGGCATTGCTTTGCTATTCCTAAAAATGTTGTAGCTGTTATATTAGCATCTTCACTAGAATTTTCTTCTTCCTTCTTATCTATATAATCATCTAAGTGAATTCCAATAGATGAATATAAGTCTTTCATCTTTAATATTACGTGGTTACTCCATGGCTCTGAAGGACTGCAGTATGCCTTAGATATTTGTTTTACTGTTATGTTTCCTCCAGCAAAATAGCTATTATTTGTCTCTATTAATCTTCCAAAGTCCTCTGTTGCCTCTGAAAAGTCCTCATATTTTTTCCATGTATTACCATTTTTATCTGTATATCCACTTTGCCCCATAACACTCATCCAATTATGAGTACTTTTATCTATATAATTCCAGTGGGTTCCAGCATTTGATTCCTGAATTGCAACAGCAATCGCAAATACAGCATTAACATGTCTTTCCGATTGAATCTTGTAAAAAGAATCTAACGCTCCTAGTAAGTTTTTCTGCTTGTCATCTGTATCTTTATATGTCTTTCTTATTATTTCTTCTAATTGTTCTTTTTTTAGAACTAAATTGTTATTTCCTTTTGCGGTATCAACTATTATATCATCTACCAATTGATTCTGCGTTATATCTTGTTTTGAGCCCTCTTCAATAATATTTCCAGTAGTAGTTTTGCCCTCTACTATATCTAACAAGTAATCTATAGTATCAATCATATCTACTGTATCATCACTAGACTCCAACATTTCATAGAACCAGTCTCTGGCAGTTAAAATGCTATTTTGTGCAGACTCGTGTTTTTTTAACAATGTTATAAAGTTATCCTCATCTGCATCTGGATTTACTTTTTCAGTTATTGTAGTATCACCTTTTATATATTTGTTTATTTCAACAGTCTTTGTTGTTGTTTTTAATCCATCACTTGATACCTCTGTAGATACATTCTTAGAAGTAGTATTCACGTATTCATTTTTTACTTCCGCAAGCCAGGTATTTGCATATGTAAGATATGCACTATTCTTGCATTCCTCATATTTTTCGATAGTTGCAGTAACGTTTTTTGTCTCTGGATCTGTAGTTTCTGTTACTGTAGTTGTTTTAGTAACATCTTCATAAATGGTAATCTCTATTTTAGTATTCTTGGTTAGTAAAGCAACTTCATTAGATAATTCTTCATCTTCTCCCATTACTGTTAACGCCCATAAAAAATCAAATGGCATATCATATCTTTTTACTAATGCTCTATAATCTATAATTTCCTTTGCAAGATAATATTTTTGAGTTCCATCATTGTTTGTTTTTCTACTCCAAGCCGAAACTACCAAGTTTCCATATTCATTTAGAGTAAAATAATTTATAGCTTTTTTATTATTTTCCTCAATATATTTATTAAAAGTTTCTTCATCAATATACTCTATAACATTATCTGTGTTGTCTGAATTTTTTCTATGTATTTGAATTGCACCTTGTAATTCATCGTCTGCAAGTTCTGTTCCTATTTTATTTTTACTTCTTAAGTCTGGATATCTAGTTACCATATCAGCTTTTATAAAATTTTTTAAATATTTCTCTTGATTTTCTCGGCTTATATATTCATCTAATAATCCATCTTCTTTTAAATCTTCAATTACTTGTTTCACTTTTTCATCTAAATCAATGTTGTATCCATATCCACTATTTTTTTCTACAATTTTTTTTGGTGTTGTCTCAGATGTAATCTTTTTTGATACAACATGCCCTACATTTCCAGAATTACCATCATCTCGTGAGCCATCCTCAGTGTTTATAATATAGACAAGAGATGAAATTACTACAAGTATTGCAATTACAATTAAGGTTGTTGTGGATAAGTTCATTATTACACTTATAACAAGCCCTGCAACCTTTGTTATTACTTTGGTAACTTTCTCTATAAACTTACCTATAGCTTTTTTCTTATTTTCATCTTCCATTTTTCCCTCAATTTACGTTTAAATCTTTTTCAATATCTTCATTTATATTCAATTTATTGTCTTGTACAATTATAAAATCCTGAATAGAGTCCTCTGATATTTTGCCTGTATTTACACTACTTTCCTTCAAATCAACTTTATATACATACGCATTGACTTTTGTAATAATATAGTTTTTTGGAGTGCTAAATTTATTTGTATAATAGTTATCTACAAAATTCTGCAAAGACGGATACATATCTTCTTTACATTTATCAGTTAACATGTTGTATGCATTTTCTTTTTCTCCATTATTGCAATAATCTATGAAATTTTTTATTGTATTTTCTACTTGAGTTTGATAAACATCTTCATAATCTATATTTGTAATTTTTTTATTGTTCATGCCATTCCCCTGTTTACTATCTGCATCTTTTTTTATCTGACTGTTCCAAAATTGAAATGGTAGTTTTATTATTATAATTGCCACAATAACACTTGCTAAAGTTATTAGTGTGTTTTTTACACTTTTTTCTTTGTGTTCCATTAAATCTCCTCATTCTAATCTAATTTATTATAATAATTTTCAACTTGAGCTATAATCTGGTCAGCATAGCGAATGGGAATCTGCTTTATTTGGGTTAATTCATTATCTTTGTCATTTTTTATTCTTGTTAACATTTCATCCATTTTTCTTGAAAGTTCTCTATATGCCGGATCCGAAGAATTACTTTTTTTATATTTTTCTCTAGACTGTTTCTCTAATCCAGAATATTTTTCATTAATCTCGTTACTCTTACTTTCCATTAATTGCTGTATTTCATTTGTTTTTGATATTCTCTCTGTAAGTTCAACTCTCCATTTTGCTTCTGCTTCAGAATTTCCACGAATATCTCCCGTCTCTTTAGCAATTTTATATGTTGCAATTGCCTCTTGTCGACTAATGCCTCCTTGTTCTAGTGAATATGCCGCGTTAAATTCTCTAATATCCGATATTCCATTTTTCTCATATTCCGGGTATACTTCTTTCATTACTTGCTCAAAATTAATTTGTGTATTCATACTTCCAACTTCTACATTATTTTCATTAGAACCTGAAAATTCATTTCTTATATCTGTATTCTGTGAATTAATTTGTGTTTGTCCTAAATTCGTATCTGATATATTTTTATTTACTGTATTTTGATTAGAATGGGTTGAGCTCCTTTCATCTACATTTAAATTATCTCCGCCATATCCACTTATGTTAGTACTCATGCTTTTTGTTCCTATATTAGTTTCAAATTGACTTCTATTGGTTATATTGTTCCTTGTACTGTTCTCTGTACCACTAAACAAAGTAGATACTTGAGTTTTCTCTGCGTTTTCCAACAAATCAGCCGATTCTTTGCCACCTAATAATCCATTTAACACTGTTTTTGTTGCACCACCTACGCCCTTCATTACTGGATTAGCTATCATTCTTATCTTTTTAGTTGCTCCACTAATTGCTTTTCCCGTAGCATATGCAGCAAATCTTCCTGCTCTTCTTTCTGAATGCATTGTTCTTTCTGTATCTGCATATTGTGGTGTTCTTATTCCAAATATCTCAAAGAATAATTTTTGTGCTGGTATTAAACAAGCGAGTGCAACAATCGCATATACAGGATGTTCTATAGCTAGTTCCATTGTAGAACCAATTACTACTGAATACAAAAGTAGATGTATTGGTTGTATTAATAAGTTTACAATATATTCTCTAAGCCATACTGCAAAAGCATTACCTCCTGGTGCATTTTTCTTTCTAAAAGGATATGTAACAGCTGTTAGAGGTGCAATAATTGTCAAAAATGCCATATAAATTACCCTTTTTAGGTAAATTATAGTAAACATTATTGTATAAGCTATCATTACTAAATAAATAATTGCATATTCAACTGCAACAAGTGTATTCTCATTTGAATTTGCAATTCCTGCTACTAGTCTAACATATCCAGGCAAATTAGTAATAACTGTAAAATTGTTTGACCAGCTTGTAACTTGAGAACTTATATTTATTGGTACTTTAATAAGAGGATTAGTAACATTATCCAAAATTTCAGAAATATTTTCAGTCATCGTAAGAGCAAAACTCATTATATAATGCATTCCGAATACTAATATGAGAGCAATCAACCAGTCTATTAAAGTTTGCTTATATGTTGCTTTTTCAGCTGAGCTTGATAAAATAACAATTCTTATTCCTAAATATAAAAGTATTGATAATAGAGCAACTATCGCTATATTTCTCAATGCAACATACCAACTACTTACCACTTTTTGTAATGCCCCAGCAGCTGAATCTATCGTTTCTTCCTTTCCATTTTCTTCACTCCAATCTGCGTACTCTTTCTTATGTTCATCATTCCATCTCATTATAATTTTATTTTTTTTATACTGATGAGGTGATAAAAAGTTCACATCCATTAAACACATCAATGTAATCATCCGAAAAAGCATTCATATCTAATTCTGTACTTAATTTTTCCATTTCAATAATATTATTTTTTTGGAATTTTTCTAATACATCCCACCCATCTATCCCTTCAACGGGTTTGGCATATATTGCCTTATTATAATGATTTGATTCGACAAATTTATCACGTAAATTTTCGTAGTCCACTTTCTCACCTGGTTTTGCCACTGCCAAATATTCAGCTGGCACATTTATCCATGGTCTATTTGCTGCATCATACAGGCTCCCATCAAGTGCGTTTTCTATTGCATCTCCTATAAACATCGCAAAACTAAGCACTGGCTTCATTAATTTTCCGCCAGCCTCCTCCAAAAATGTTTTCGCACTTACTGTTTTTGCAAACATAAAGCTTACCATCATGACTACGACAATGGCAATACTTAATTTTCTTTTTATACTTTCCTTTAATTTCATTTGTTACTCCTTTTATTTTCCATTACTTTATTTAATTTTATAATAACATTTTATATATTACAACATTTTACAGCAAATTTAATTTTTTTGTAATAATTTGTAGTTAATATTCATTGATTATTTTATAAATTAAAACTCATTACATATTTTTCATATTAATGTGCATACTACTCTTGAAGCATATTTTTACGCAACAACTTGAAAGGGATGTTTTTATGAGTTTGAAAAATAAAAATCATACAATTTTATATATAATTATTTTTATTATTATTGTTATTATATTAGTGTTTATATTTAGAGATAATTTATTCAGTCAAAAGCAAAATCAAGATTATAACAGTACTTCTAATACTTCTAGGCTTGCTCAAAATAGCAATGTTTTAGGAAATACTGAAGAAGCAAATAAAGTTAATAATAGAATTGATAATATTCTTGCAAACGCAGAAACTCCACCAACTGTAAAAGAAGAAGAAATTGCTTCTTATTCTACAAAGGTTTCTGGGAGTACTTCCAATAGATTAACCAATATTAGAATTACATGTAAAAAATTAAATGGTACAACAGTAAATACTGGTGAAACCTTTTCTTTTTGTGAAATAACCGGTCCTTCAACAGCTGAAGAAGGTTACAAAGAAGCAACAATGTTTTTAGATGGTAAAGAAGTTCAATCTTTAGGAGGCGGAAACTGCCAAGTAAGTAGCACTTTATATAATGCTGTACTTGATGTTCCAGATTTAAAAGTTATAGAACGCCATGAACATGGCAAGAAAGTTTCATATGTTCCAGACGGTAAAGATGCAGCTGTTTCATATGGTTCTATTGATTTTAAGTTTAAGAATAATACTGAAAATAATATTAAACTCTATTTTGAAACAGATGATGTTACTCTCACTGTAAAAATTGTAAAATTAGTTTAAATGAATATTTTCTCCTAACACGAATATTATTTTACTAATATTCTAGCAAGGAGGATTTTTTATGTCTTTTAAAAATAAATTTATATATATTACTTGCATTGTTTTATTTTGTAGCTTTATACTATTTAATACATTTGCATTTGCTGTTTCAGATGCCACTGCATATGTGTGGTCTAATCAATCTAAAAAGTTAGAAACTGCTGAAACCAGTGTTGGATTAAACTCTTCTTCTGCAACTGTTACTGATAATCCTTTGGCTTTAGATTGCGGAGCTGCTTGCCTAATAGAACAAAATTCAGGACTTATTATTTATGATTATAATATGCATGAAAAACTAAGACCTGCAAGCGTTACTAAAATAATGAGTCTTTTGTTAATTATGGAAGCTCTAGATTCTGGTAAAATTCAATTAACTGACAAAATTCCATGTACAGAAGATGCAGCAAAAATGGGCGGTTCTCAGATTTGGCTTGATGTTAGAGAAACTTTAACTGTTGAAGAGATGTTAAAAGCAATTTGCGTAGTGTCTGCAAATGATTGTGTCGTTGCAATGGCTGATTATCTTGAGGGAAGCCAAGATGCGTTCGTAAAAAAGATGAATCAGAAAGCACAAGAATTAGGAATGAATGATACAACCTTTAAAAACTGCCACGGAATTGATGAAGATGGGCATTTAACATCTGCATATGATATTGCAATTATGTCTAGAGAACTATTAATGAATCATCCTTCTATTACAAAATATACAACTATATGGATGGATTCTTTAAGAGATGGAAAGTCTAGTCTTGTAAATACAAATAAATTGGTACGAAATTATAATGGTTGTACAGGTTTAAAAACTGGCTCTACTTCTATTGCTTTATACAATTTATCCGCATCAGCAACTAGAAACAATCTTTCTTTAATCGCGGTTGTTTTAAAGGTTCCAACGCCAGCAATAAGATTTTCTAATGCTCAAAAACTTTTAGATTATGGTTTTAGTAATTATTCTGTAACATCATTTGGTAAAAAAGGAGATGTAATAAAATCCGTTGAAATAAAAAAGGGTACTGCATCTTCTGTTGATGCAATTTTAGAAAATGACGCAGAAGTTCTTATGTCTAATGGTAGCAGCAAAGATATAACACAAGAAATAAAACTAGATGATACATTCACCGCCCCAATTTTAGAAGGGCAAAAATTAGGAGAAGTTGAGTTTTCTATAAATGGAAATGTTGTTTCCACTGTAAATCTGGTTGCAAATAAATCTTCTGATAAATTAAGTTTTGGTTCTATAATAAAATTTGTAATGAAAAAATGGTTTAATATGCTAAGATGAAAATCAGCCCAGAAAAAACCTTTCTGGGCAATATTTTTACTAAAATATATATTTTATAAAAATTTTTCTGTTCATATGATAAAGTTTATTTTTCTTTTTTTTCATTCTGTTCCTTTTCTATTCCCTTTATATCTAGTACAGGGTTATTTCTTTGACATTGTGCTAAATATCTTTTTATTGGTAGTATAATTTTTTCTGGTGATGTTTCTAATAACCTTTGTACTTGTTGTGTTTTGCTTAATTGTTCAAAGCCATTTATTTTTCTACTCATTGTTATGTCCCTTAAAGCTTGGTTCATACTTTCCTCCAGTGCCTCCGCTAAAAATGAATTATATGATCTTGAAATGTCCACAATCTGTCCATCTAATCGTATAAACTTACTTGTATTAGGGTCTCTTGCATAACTTGCAATACCATCTATATTTTTCATGAAAGGATTCATATATTCACAACCTTTAAACATTTCTGTTTTTTCACTTTTCATTTGAGTAAGAATTTGCCCTATCCTTCCAAGATTTCCATCTTTTCCTCCATTAGCATAAATAACTATTTTTTCACTTCTTCCCTCATTTTTCATAGCCTTTTGTTGCATTTGATTTTCAGATTCAAATTTTAAATATAAAGGATTATTGCCATTTCTTTTTAATATTTCTTCTACCATTGGTATTAAATTTTCCTTTGCAGGATTTAAATACAGTCTAGTATCTATTCCTACCCCAGCATGTTTCCATGCTTCATTTTGTATATGAAAGAAAGCATTATTTTGATTTATAATATTAAATTGTTTATTTTGTTTCAAATCATTTAAAAGTCCATTTTCTGCAATTGGATTCCTCTGTCCACGTTCAACTCTACCTCCTAAACCTGTTAATATAGAATAAACACTGCTATTTCCTCTTTCTGACTCATACACATATGCATTCAAAAATTGTTGAATAGCACCTTCAACAGTTTTTAATGAATATTGCACTGGTTGTTTTTCTTGATAATTTGCATGTATTTTTTCAATAAAAGCCTGTCTCTTTGCTTCTTCGTCATTTTTTGTATATTCTGCCTCTGAAACATTTATACTTTTTTTATTATAAGCTGTTCTTGGTTGTTCAGGTTCTGGCAATGCTTTTAATTTATTTCTATTAAAAAAAGCTCGTATTCTTTCAATTAATGTCCTCTTTTTCTCAACTGGTTCTAATAGTTTTTCTCTTTCATGTTGTTCTAGCATTTCTACATAAACTGCCATATACTCATCAATACGACTCTGTTCTAATCTTGATTTTCTTAGTTCTTTAAATAGTTGTCTATTTTTTAATATTTCCTTCTTTATTTTAGATTTTTCTTTTTGATCCATTACTATAGAAATTTGAATTGCATTTTTATCTTGTTCTTTTATATGCATTGCCTGGTTTAATAATAATGAACCATTTAATTTTTCATCTATTTTCTTTGTAATTCCATCGTCTTCTTCAAATAGCTCTCGTAATTTAAGCAATGTAACAGCAATCTCAACATTCAATTCACTTTGTAGCAAATTATTTAATTTGTTAATTTCTATTTTCATTGTATTTCTACCAGTATATTTATTTGCACCATTTTTTCTTCGTAGATATGACACTGTTTGAATAATTCTAGGATTAGTCATAGCCGATTTGTCGGTAATCATTAATGTTGGCACTTGAAAGAATGAATCATCTTTTTCGGTTATATAATTCCAAAAAGTTGCACTAAAAGCCCTTGAATATCCCCTAACAACATTTTGAACTGATGTTGTATTAAAGAAATTGTGCAAATCTTCTATGTCACTTTTTTCATCAACTCTGCAAACAACATTTTCTATACTATTATTTTTTGTTTTTTGTCTTATATATGCCGTAATTTGCCTTTTTACTTCTTCTAAATTGCCTTCATGAATGTATTTCTGCACATCTTTTGCTATGGGCATTATATCCCTCGGTCTTATTATATATGTTGTTGGTTTAATTCTATAAAATGCTACATACTTTCTTTCAGCAGGTTGCACTCGTTCAAACTCCGAATAAAATTCATTTTTAGTTGCATTAGCAGTCCATATTATTCCGGGTTCATTTTCTAGCTTATACGTATACTTTCCATTTATCAATTTAGAATCAAGATTACCTACATTTACATTTTCATATAAACTTGCAAAATTATTTACTAAACTCACAAATGTTCTTTCGTCTAACTTTTCCCCTCTCAAAATTTTCCTC
>CAKOZB010000031.1 GCA_934131055.1 uncultured Clostridia bacterium
AAATAAATTAATTTAAATAATAAAAAAAGGAAGATAAATATGTTTGGAAAATTATATTTAATTGCAACACCAATTGGAAATTTAGGAGATATTACGTATAGAGCTGTTGAAATATTAAAAAAAGTAGACATAATTGCTGCTGAAGACACAAGACACTCATTAAAATTATTAAATTATTTAGATATATCAAAACCGATGATTAGTTATCACAGACATAATGAAGATACTAAAACCGAAACATTAGTAAATTTATTAAAAGATGGTAAAAATATTGGATTAATAACAGATGCGGGAACTCCGGGAATATCTGACCCAGGGGAAGAAGTAGTAAAGCAAGCAATAAAAGAAAACATAGAAATAATACCGATTCCTGGTGCATGTGCTCTAATAAATGCATTAATTGCATCTGGACTAAATACAAAAGAATTTGCTTTTTATGGATTTTTGCCATTAGACAAAAAACTTAGAAATGAAAAAATGGAAGACATACAAAAACAAAATAAAACAATAATTTTTTATGAAGCTCCACATAGATTAGAAAAAACACTTGCAGAATTATTAGATAGATTTGGAAATATTGAAATCGTGATTGCAAAAGAACTTACTAAAATACATGAGAGTTTTATTAGAGGAAAAATAGAAGATATTTTGCCAACCTTAAAAGAGGTAAAAGGCGAATATATAATTTTATTTGAGATGCATAGCAAAACAGAAAAACAAATTGAAGTAGAAACATTAAATCAAATGACATTGGAAGAACAGTATAAATATTATGAAAACCAAGGAATGAATAAAAAGGATATAATAAAAAGAATTGCAAAAAATAATAAAGTGCCAAAAGATGAAATATACAAAAAATTTATATAAAAAAGACGGGGCTAGTAAACCTCGTATTTTTTATTTATTTTTTTAAATTATCAGAAATATTTGATATATTTTGAGCACATTTTTCACAAACTAATTTTCCTTTGTAATCTACTACATTTTTAGTTCCACCACAGAAAACGCAAGTCTCTTCGTATTTTTTTAATATTATAGAAGAACCTTCTACGTATATTTCTATAGGATCTTTCTCAGCGATTTTTAGCTTGTTACGTAGTTCTATAGGAATAACGATTCTTCCTAATTCATCTACACGTCTAACAATTCCAGTTGACTTCATGTCTATAATACCTCCTACAACAAAATTCGACATCAATCTACAATTATCATAACACATTCATTTGTAAAAAACAAGTAAAATTTGGAAATTTCATGAAATAGTTTCAAAAACAAAGTAGGAATTGGAAAAATTTACTGTAAAATTTAGTAATTGTAATAAAAGTTTACTCATAAATAAAAAATAATATAATGAATATTAAAGACTGGTTTGAATAAAATTAAATAGATGGAGGTACATATGCTAAATAAAATATGGCCATTTTTTATAATTATTTCATTTATATTTGCTTTATTAACTGGAAATATAAATAATTTTAATAATTCGATTTTTGATTCATGTACTCAAGCAGTGGATCTTATAATAAAATTATTTGGTACTATGTGTTTATGGAATGGATTGATGAAAATTGTACAAAAATCTTCATTAATTAATAAGCTTAGTAATATGATTAGCCCACTAATGAAATTTTTATTTCCAAAAATGAATAAAGAAGACAAGGAATATAAAGAAATTACAATAAATATAATTGCAAATCTTCTTGGAATCGGTAATGCGGCAACACCACTAGGCTTGCAAGCAATGAAAACTATGCAGGAAAAAAATCCTAATAAAGATACTATAACTGACTCAATGGCTATGTTCATAGTTTTAAATACGGCTTCTTTACAATTAATACCAACAACCGTTATTGCCGTAAGAGCATCAATGGGGTCGACAAATGCTGCTCAAATAATTCTACCAGTTTGGATTGTTACACTGGTAGCAGATACGGCAGGAATAATTGCAAGTAAGCTTCTGATGAAAAAATTTTAAATGGTTGAAAAATAATTACAATTTTTGCCACGTCAAACTTCATTTAAAATGCGGTTACATACAAAAAGTATGCGCCCTTGCCTTTTAAATTTGTTTCTCTTGCCAAAATTTAATTCTTTCGCAACTTAATTTATGTAAAGGAAATGTGATTTTTGTATGAAAATAGTTAATTATATATCAACAATTGCTGTTCCAGTTGTAATAATTATAATAGTTATTTATGGAATTGCAGATAAGAAAAAAGTATATGATATTTTTGTTGAAGGTGCTACAGAAGGAATGAGTATAGTTATTAAAATTTTTCCTACATTATTAGGAATATTTTTAACTGTAGGAGTACTTAGGAGTTCGGGATTATTAGAAATAATTACAAGAGCAGTATCTGTTTTTACAAATAAAGTTGGATTTCCTAGCGAAGTAATGCCACTTGCAATGTTAAGACCTATATCTGGAAGTGCATCACTTGCTGTTGCAACAGACATAATGAAAACATATGGTGTTGACAGTAAAATTGGTTTAATTACATCTACAATAATGGGTTCAACAGAAACTACATTTTACACAATAGCAATATATACAGGAAGTATTGGGGTGAAGAAGATAAGGTTCGTGCTAGTTGCAGCATTAATTGCAGATTTTGTAGGAATGTTAACATCTGCAATAGTTTGGAACATTATACTCTAACAACATATAAACGATATTAAAAGAATTTTCTTATTTTTATAAAAATTAAACATGTCGCTCTTGGTCGGAGCTCCTAACGGACTCCTCAAAAGGCGAGCTTCCAGTTTATTTTTAAAAAATAAGAAAATTCTTTTTTTAAGTTTATTCTGTTTATTTGTGATATGTCTCATTATTTGCAATTTTGAATGCTCTATAAATTTGCTCTAATAAAAATATTCGTATTAACTGATGAGGAAATGTCATTTTTGAAAAACATAGTTTTTCATTGCAAGCAGTTAAAACTTGCTTCGAAAGGCCAAGACTTCCACCAATAATAAATGTAATTGAACTATTACTAATCGATAAGCTTTCTATTTTTTGAGAAAGAGCAACAGAGTCGAGTTCTTTTCCTGTTAAATCTAAGGCAATTACATAAGAATCTTTTTTTATATGAGAAATTATATTTTGTCCTTCTTTTTCTTTTATTTCCTGTTCTACTTTTTCACTAGCCTTTTCTGGAATTTTCTCATCTTGAAGTTCTGTAATTGTTAAATTGCAAAATCTAGATAATCTCTTAGAATATTCTAAGATTGCATCTCTAAAAAAACTTTCCTTAATTTTTCCGACACAAATAACATTAATATGTAACATAAATTTTTATATAGTCAAGGTAAATCGACTAAATCCTTTCTTTTAAGCAATATCTATAAGTCCACTTGGACCATCTCTTTTAGCAATTCCAACCTTTATATCATTTTCATCATGATGATTGCTAATAATTTCTTCAACAACAGTTTTGTAAGCAAGTTCTGGGAAGTTATTTTCCTTACTTAAATGCCCAAGCATTACAGAACTTAATCCAGTTTTCATAAGTTTAGAAACCAAAGCACCAGAATTATAGTTAGATAAATGTCCATCTGGACCAGCAATTCTTTGTTTTAATTGATATGGATATTTTGAATATTTCAGAATATCTGGGTCATAATTAGATTCCAATAATACAAAAGAACTCTTTGATAATTTATCAAAAATCTCCGGTGTAACATGACCTAAATCTGTTGCAATGCTGATTTTATTTTTTTCATGTAATATGTTAAAACCACATGGGTCAGCGGCATCATGAGGAATACTAAAAGGCTGAAATGTTAAATCTTTTATTTCAAATTCTTTGTTAACACTAAACTTTTTTTGATTTTCTTCTAAAATTTTTGCTTGCTGTTCTGGCATTGCATTCCAAGTATTTTCGTTTGCATAAACTGGAATATTATATTTTTTAGAAAGAGTTCCTAAGCTTTTAACATGGTCAATATGCTCATGAGTAACAAGTATTGCATCAATATCAGTTACTTCAACGCCAATAAGAGAAAGTGCAGAAACAATTTTCTTAGCACTTTCTCCAGCGTCAACTAATATTTTTGAATTTTCAGTTTCTACAAATAAACTATTACCGGTACTTCCACTAAATAAACTACAAAATTTAAACATATTAATTCCTATTCTTCATTAACTCTTGTAATATTTGCTCCGAGTTTTCTAAATTTTTCTTCTATACATTCATAGCCTCTATCAATATGGTCAAGGTTATATAAATCTGTTTCACCGTTTGCGATTATTCCAGCAATTATCAAGGCTGCTCCTGCTCTTAAATCTGATGCATAAACTGGTGCACCAGATAAGAAATCGACTCCTTCAAAAACAGCACTTTTTCCTTGAGCCGTAATGTTTGCTCCCATTTTATTTAATTCAGCTGTATATTGAAAACGAGATTCCCAAATGCTTTCATTAATAATACTTGTACCATCTGCAACAGATAACACAACACCCATTTGAGGTTGTAAATCAGTTGGAAAACCTGGATATGGTAATGTTTTTATTGTAGCCTTAGAAGGACGTGTATCACACCAAACATGAATTGAATCATCACCTTCTTCAACATTTCCACCTATTTCAAGTATTTTGGCAGTTAAACATTCTAAGTGCTTAGGAATACAATTATGAATAACAACATCACCTTTTGATGCAATTGCTGCAAGCATAAATGTTCCTGCTTCAATCTGATCTGGAACTATTGAATATGTTGCATTTCCATGTAATTTTTTTACACCAGTAACCTTAATAACGTCAGTTCCTGCACCGTGAATATCTGCACCCATAGTATTTAGAAAGTTTGCAACATCAACAACATGTGGTTCTTTTGCTGCATTATCAATTGTTGTAATTCCCTCTGCAAGCACTGCTGCAAGCATAACATTAATAGTAGCTCCAACAGAAACTGTATCCATGTAAATTGATGTACCAACTAATCTATCTGCTTCTGCAATAATCTTACCTTGAGCAACTGTTGTATTTGCTCCAAGTGCCTCAAAACCTTTAATATGTTGGTCAATTGGACGGGCCCCCAATTTACATCCGCCAGGAAGTCCAACTTCAGCTTTGCCACAACGGCTAAGAAGTGAACCTATTAGATAATAAGAAGCTCTGAACTTGCTTGTAATATCTAAAGGAGCCCTAGTTGAAGTTATTTTTCTTGTATCTATTTTTAATGAATTTTCTGTAAGCCATGTGATTTTTGCACCTAATTTCTCTAATATTGTGCATGAAAGCTTTACATCACTTATATTTGGTACATTTTCTAATGTACATTCTCCATCTATTAATAAAGTTGCGGGAATTATTGCAACTGCTGCATTTTTTGCACCGCTTATATTTACATCGCCTTTAAGCCTTGTTGGTCCATTTATTACTAATTTCTCCAAAGTAAAATCCCCTTTCTAATGTGTATAACCTAATAAACTACCTATATATATAACATAAAAAAGAAATATTTACAATAAAAATGTGTAAAAAAGATAAGTTAGCTGTTTGCCAACTTAACTTTGATATTTTCAAATAATTCTACGATTTTAAACTTAAAAGTTAGACTAGAATTATCATTAGAATTTGTTATTAAATCATATTCTTCATTAGACATATTATCTTGCAATAAATCTTTTGAATCATCTGGGACAATACCAGAAGATACATCTACAAAGCAAAGAGGCGGAAACATTACACACCACCAATTTTGACCAGAAGCCGTTCCAATTTTTACTCTAAGGGCATCATAAATACCAGAAGGAAGAGAGACGTCTCCATAGTGTTTAGTTGGAAAATCGTACTGACCAATTTCCACAGTAACAGGGTAATTATAATTATTATCATAAACAACTTTTTGAGCAATTTCTCTAAAGTTGTCAAGATGCTCAGAAGCAATATTCATCGCATCTTCCTTTGAAGAAGCATCGGCACAGATAGAATTCATATATTCTAATAATGCATCTCTAACTTTATACTTTAAATTTTGATCCTCTACAGAGTCGCTATTTGCTATAACGTGAAGTCTAAATACTCCATCTGCAATATCGGAAGAAACGGCATTAACGTATGAAATTGCAGAAAATAATGTAAAAATAGCGAAAAGTAAAATAAGAATTATAGCTCTAAAAATTTTTTCTTTACAAAACATAAATAAATCACCTCTAAAAATTTTATACTAAATTATTAATAAAATTATTTACTAAATTGCTAAAAAATATACAAAATTGGTAAATAAATATTCAAAATAAAATGTAACAATTATGTAATAAAACTGCAAAAATTCTACAAAACAAAAAATGAAAACTCGATAAATAAGGCGAAAAATAAATGCTTTGTCGAATTATGATACACGAAACATTTGTAATAATATTGACACAAATATGCAAAAATGTTAAAATTTACCATAGATAGAAAATAAAAGTGGAGGTAAATATGGCTGATATTAATAAAAATTTAAAGTCAATTTGTAGTTTCTATGCAAGTGAGTGGCACCTGGTCACAATGTTACTACCAAACCTAGACCAAAAAATTAATAAAGGAGTTAAAATTACCACAATTCTAGAAAAAGATTTAACAAAAGAAATGGAAACATTATTAACAAAATTACATTTAGAAGAGAAAAAAGAAATAATAAATATTGGATGGCAAAAAAGTAATTTAGAAGACATAAAGCAAGCAGTACAAAATAATGATTGTATTATAATAAATGGAACAAAAGAATTTATAGAGAAAGCAAGAGAAGAAATAGAAAATAATTTATTAGAAAATAAAACAATAGAAGTAATAGACTGTTACGATATTGAAGATTGTAAATATGGAATTAAAGATATATTAGACAAGCATGAAAAAATATTAAATACTTCAGGAGAGAAAGATAAAGAAGAATATATTACAACAATAAAAGTTGCAAATTAGTTTTTACTTTAAAAAATAATGTTGAACTGTTGAATTAAAGGTGAAATTTTACTAAAATAATTGACTATTTCCCAATATTAGTATAATATAAGGTTGCAATCAATATTTTGATTCGAAAGGAGAAATAACATGGACGAAAAATATATGGCAGCAGAGGAAGTTCTAAAAAAATATGGACAAGAACATCTTTTGAGTCAGTATGAAAAACTAAGTGAGGAGAATAAGTCAAAATTATTAGATGAAATATTAACATTAGACTTTAATCAAATTGAGGAATTATACAAAAGAATAAATCAAACAGTAGACTTTGCAAATTCTAAAATAGAACCAATCGGTTATACAGATAAGAGTGCAATGTCTGATGATGAATTAAAACATTATGAAGAAATTGGATTAAAAGCAATAAAAGAAGGAAAACTTGCAGCAGTTACAATGGCTGGTGGTCAAGGTACTAGATTAGGACACAATGGACCAAAAGGTACATATGATATCGGATTAGATTCACATAAACCTATATTCGAAATTTTATGTGATACATTAAAAACTGCAGAGAAAAAGTATGGAGTTTTTGTTACTTGGTACATAATGACAAGTAAAGAAAACAATGATGCAACAGTTAAGTTCTTTGAAGACCACGACTATTTTGGATATCCAAAGGATAAAGTTGTGTTCTTTAAGCAAGGACAATTACCAATGATTGATACAAAGGGAAAGGTATTAATCGGTGAAGATGGCTTAATAAAACAAGCAGCAGATGGACATGGTGGAATATTCCTATCAATGAAGAAAAATGGAATAATATATGATATGAAGTCAAGAGGTATTGAATGGGCTTTTATCGGTGGTGTTGATAATGTTTTAGTAAACATGGTAGACCCAGTGCTATTAGGCTTAGCAATAGATAAAAAAGTTCTAGCAGCAGGAAAGAGTGTTGTAAAGGCTGAACCTCATGAAAAAGTTGGAGTATTCTGCAAGAGAAATGGAAAACCAAGCGTTGTAGAATATAGCGAAATATCAGAAGAAATGGCAGAAGCAACAAACGAAAATGGCGGACTAGTATATGGAGAATCTCATATATTATGTAATTTGTTTAGCGTAAAAGCTATAGAAGAAATAAGCAAAAATACATTACCATATCATAGTGCTTTTAAGAAAGCTAAGTACTTAGATAAAGATGGTAACTTAATAACAAGTGATAAACCAAATGCATATAAATTTGAAGCATTCTTATTTGATGCGTTTGAATCATTAGATGATATGGCTATTTTAAGAGTAAAAAGGGAAGAGGAATTTGCACCAGTTAAGAATGCAGAAGGTGTAGATAGCCCTGAAACAGCTAGAAAATTATACAAAGAATTTCATAAAATAAAATAATTGTATAATTAAAATATAGGAGTTTGAATTTTTTGTTATACAAAAGGTTCAAGCTTCTTTTGCTTAAATATAAAAAAAGTGTTTTTAAGAAAGGAATTTTATATGAGTTATTTAGAAAAATATAATGAATGGTTAAATGATCCAGCAATTGATGAAGAAACAAAGGAAGAATTAAGAAGTATTAAAGATGATGAGTCTGAAATTCAAGACAGATTTTATAAAGACTTAGAGTTTGGAACAGCAGGATTAAGAGGAGTAATAGGAAATGGTAGCAACAGAATGAATAAATATACTGTAACTAAAGCTACACAAGGACTTGCGAACTACATAAAAATGCATAACCCAGAAAATAAAGGTGTTGCAATTTCTTATGATTCAAGACATATGTCTAAAGAATTTAGTGAATTTACAGCATTATGCTTAAATGCAAATGGAATAAAAACATATGTATTCGAAAGTCTAAGACCAGTTCCAGAGCTATCTTTTGCAGTAAGACAATTAAAATGTATAGCAGGAGTTATGATTACAGCAAGTCATAATCCTCCAAAGTACAACGGATATAAGGTTTACTGGGAAGATGGAGCACAAATTGTTGCACCACATGATAAAGGAATTATAACAGAAGTAAACAACATAAAAGAATTTTCTGAAATAAAAACAATGTCAAAAGAAGAAGCTGAAAAAGCTGATTTATACCATGTAATTGGAAAAGATATAGATGATGAGTATATAAAAACTTTAAAGAATTTAGTACTTAATTTAGATACAATAAAAAGAGTTCAAAAAGACGTAAAAATAGTATACACACCACTACATGGAGCTGGAAATATGCCAGTACAAAGAATACTAAAAGAAATAGGATTTGAAAACGTATATGTTGTACCAGAGCAAGAAAAACCAAATGGAGATTTCCCAACAGTAAGTTATCCAAATCCAGAAGATGCAAATGCATTCAAGTTAGCACTGGAATTGGCAGAAAAAGTTGATGCCGATGTTGTACTTGCAAATGACCCAGACGCAGATAGATTAGGTGTATATGCAAAAGACTCAAAAACAGGAGAATATCATTCATTTACAGGAAATATGTCTGGTTTACTAATTGCCGAATACGAATTATCTCAAAAGAAAGAAAGAGGAGAAATTCCAGCAAATGGTGCATTAATTAAAACAATAGTATCATCAAACTTAGCCGATGCAATAGCAAAAGAGTACAATTTAAAATTAATAGAAGTTTTAACAGGATTCAAATACATTGGTGAGCAAATGAGATTATTTGAACAAAGCCATGAATATACATATATGTTTGGATTCGAAGAAAGCTACGGATGCTTAATAGGAACACATGCAAGAGATAAAGATGGAATTGCAGCAGTAATGGCATTATGCGAAGCAGCAGCTTATTACAAAGAAAAAGGCTATACATTATGGGACCAAATGATAAACATATATAAGAAATATGGATTCTATAAAGAACTTACAGTATCAATTACAAGAGAAGGTGTAACTGGAGCTGAAGAAATCAAACAAATGATGGAGAAAATGAGAGAAAATCCAGCTACAACACTTGGAAAATATAAAGTAATTGAATTCAGAGATTATAAGAAAGATGTTATAAGGAACAATATAACAGGAGAAACAACAAAAACAGGATTACCAAATTCAAATGTTTTATATTACGGGCTTGAAAACGATGCTTGGTGTTGTGTACGTCCTTCTGGAACAGAGCCAAAGATTAAATTCTATATGGGTGTAAAAGGAAAAACAGAGGAAGAAGCAGAACAAGAATTAAAAGAACTAACAAAAGTAATGGAAGAACAAGCAAAGATGTAAGCCAATATAACTAAAAAATAATAGCAGAGATAATTTGTTTTTATAAAATTATCTCTGTTTAATTAAATTAATTAGATTGTTTTCGTTGAGTTGTATCTTTCCATCCGTCTATATTATTTCTTTTTATTGCACCCATGATATTGGCTTTTACATGCGGATTTCTCATAGATAATGTAACAATTAAATTCTTAACATATTCTCTTGTTGAATGGCCGTCCATAGGGCAAACCTTAGGCATAATTTGTTTTCCATTTTTCTTAACATAACGTTTTGTTTCCTTTTCAGACGCATAAATTAATGGCCTAATCAAAGTAATTCCAGATCTATCCATGTAACTTACAGGAGAAAAAGTGGAAATACTTCCTGCAAAAAGCAAATTCATCAAAAAAGTTTCCAAAACATCATCTAAATTATGACCTAATGCAATCTTGTTGCAATGTTCACGTTTTGCAGCAGTATTAAGAATACCTCTACGCAAATTAGCACATAGAGAACATGGATTTTGTTCTTGTCTGTCCTCAAAAACAATCTTGCTAATATCGTATTTCTCTTCAAAGAAAGGTACCCCTAAGTCATCACATGTTTTCTTCAAAAATTCAGAATTAAAATATTCAAATCCAGGATTTACACTTATAGCAATTAATTCAAATTTCTTAGGATAAAAATACTGTAAACTTTTTAGCCCATTTAACATTGTAATAGAATCCTTTCCACCAGACAATGCAACGGCAATTTTATCTCCGTCCTCAATCATATCATAATCTTCAATTGCTCTTCTCATATAACTTAAAATATGTTTCATATATTTACATAATTACCAAATTGATAAAAATAATTGGCAAAATCCTTTCATAAAAATAAAAACTAAAAGTAATTATAGCACAAAAATGGAAAAGAATAAAGAGAAAAATAATTGACATACCTATTCCAAAATGCTATTATATTAACTAGAAATGTATCAGTAGCTCAGTTGGATAGAGCAGCAGTTTCCTAAACTGTGTGTCGGGGGTTCAATTCCCTTCTGGTACACCATTTTTTTATAAATTTTTAATTGGAGTAAATAGTGGAAGAATTTTTTATGAAGGAAGCTCTAAAAGAAGCTAGAAAGGCCTATAAAAAGGACGAGGTTCCGGTTGGTGCAGTTGTTGTAAAAGACGGGAAAATAATAGCTAGGGCACATAATGTAAAAGAACAGAAAAAAGATACAACAAAGCATGCTGAAATTATTGCGATTCAAAAGGCTAGTAAAAAACTAGAGTCTTGGAGACTAGAAAATTGTACAATGTATGTTACTTTAGAACCATGTGCAATGTGTACGGGAGCAATGATTCAGGCAAGATTGAAAAAAGTTGTTATTGGAACCATGGATGAAAAAACTGGTGCATGTGGTTCTGTATTAAATTTACTCGAAGATTATAAATTTAACCATGTTGTAGAAATCGAAAAAGGTGTTATGGAAACAGAATGCAAAAAAATATTACAACAGTTTTTTAAAGAATTAAGAGAAAAAAAGAAAAAATAATGGATTCAATTTATTTTGAATCCATTATAATAGTTACAGGGCCATCGTTTAAAAGATCTACTTTCATATCTGCACCAAATATTCCAGTTTCAACTACTGGAATTATTTTTTTACATTCAGAAACAAAATATTCGTATAGAGGTATGGCAACATCTGGCTTTGCTGCTTCTACAAAAGATGGTCGGTTTCCTTCTTTGCAATTCGCATATAGAGTAAATTGAGAAACAATTAAAAGTTCTCCATTAACATCTTTTAAAGATAAATTCATTTTATCATTTTCATCAGAAAAAATTCTTAAATTTGTTACTTTTTTCACTAAGTAATCCACATCTTGTTCACTATCTGTGGATTGTATGCCAAGTAAAACTAAAAAACCGTTGTTTATTTTTCCATTAACAGATCCATTTATAGTAACACTTGCGTGTTTTACACGTTGGACAACAACTCTCATATATAATCCTCCTGAATTTGTAATAAATATAATATAAAATAATGAAAAAAGCAATAATAATAAGTGATTTCTTCTGAGTAGATTCTCCTTAGTTATAAAAAAATAAGTATATTGTAAAAATATAACGATCCTTTCTACTAAAAAGTATCGAATTCTCGAGAAATATTTAAGAAACTTTTAAAATCTTGGACAATTTTCTATATTAAAATGGTGCAATAGTGATAGAATTAATAAATGAATATATTGAAAAAATTTTTTATATCAGCTATACTATATGTAGAAAAAATTATGTGGATAAGGATAAGAAAATCTAAATGAATACAAATGAAATACTAGATAGAATGTTTGAAATCTTTGAAGGAACGAATTCTAAAGAAAATATTGACAGTGAATTTGATATAGGTGATATAAGAAATCTACTGGAAGAAGATAGAATAGCTTTTACGGGATATAAACCGATTCCGGAATTTTATAAAAAATTAGAGGCATTAGTAAATAAGAGAGAAATGTTACTTTCAGCATTAGAGAGTGACAGTAAAGATAGAAACACAATTGGAAATATATTTGTTGAAATATCTCCACTTTCTTTTTTTTCAGCAGAAGAAATTGATGAACTGCTAAATTCTGACAAACTAAAAGAATTAAAATTGGATGGCAGTAAAGTTATAGCATCTTTAATACATGCAACGGGTAATCCAAGTAAATATTTAACACCGGAAAATATGAATAAGTTTAAGTTAGACAGATATAGTATTTTGCGTCTAGTATGTAAAAGCCATGATTGCAGAAATCTATTGACCCCATATGTAATAAAAAAGGTGAATGGGGGCTTTAAAATGATGGACACAAGTAAGGTATGTAATTTTTTAGTAGAGAACATAGTGGACTTTAAAACGTTTCTTATACCAGAAAATATAAATAAATTGCGTTTACCTTCTTCAGCTATTGTTACTTTAATTAAAGCAAGTGGAAATATAGAAGAGTATTTAACACCAGAAAATATAGAAAAATTTGGGTTAGATATTAGTGATGTAGCAGAGTTAATTGCAGCAAGTGGGAATATAGAAAAATATTTAACATTAGAAAATGCAGAAAAATTTGGTTTGATTCCTGAAAATCCTGATTATAATTATGTTATAAGGCTAATTGAAGTAAGTGGAAATATAGAAAAATATTTAACACCAGAAAATATGAAAAAATTTGGGTTAGATTCTTGGAAGATAGTAAAACTAATAAGAGCGAGTGGAAGTATAGAAAAATATTTAACACCAGAAAATATAGGAAAATTTGGGTTAGATATTAGTGATGTAGTAGAGCTAATTGAAGCAAGTGGAAATATAGAAAAATATTTAACACCAGAGAGTATTGAACAGCTTCATTTAAGTTCAGATAATGTAGTAGAGCTAATTAAAGCAAATGGAAATATAGAAAAATATTTGACACAAGAAAGTGTTGAACAGCTTCATTTAAGTTCAGATAATGTAGTAGAGCTAATTAAAGCAAATGGAAATATAGAAAAATATTTAACACAAGAAAGTGTTGAACAGCTTCATTTAAGTTCAGATAATGTAGTAGGTTTAATTAAAGCA
>CAKOZB010000032.1 GCA_934131055.1 uncultured Clostridia bacterium
CAGTAAGTCAAAATGGTACATATACATTTGTAGTATATGATGTAGCAGGAAATACATTAACATTGAAAGAAACAGTAAGCAATATAGATAAAACAGCGCCAACAGGAAGCCTAAGCCACAGTCCAACCAATTGGGTGAATACAGATGTAAAAATACACTGGACTGCAGCAGATGCAAACAGTGGATTTAAACAAATAAAGTTGCCAGATGGAACAATTAAAACAACAGCAACAGGAGATTACACAGTAAGTCAAAATGGTACATATACATTTGTAGTATATGATGTAGCAGGAAATACATTAACATTGAAAGAAACAGTATCAAATATTGATAAAACACCACCAACTGGAAGTTTAAATCATACACCAACAGATTGGGTAATAGACTATGTAAAAATACATTGGACTGCATCGGACTCACAAAGCGGATTTAACAGAGTTGTATTGCCAGATGGTACATCAACTACAAATGCGAGTGGAGATTTTACTGTTACAGATAATGGAACATATACATTTACATTATATGATAATGTTGGAAATAGCAGAATTTTAACAGAAGATATAAATAATATTGACAAAATAATGCCAGAAGGAGTATTATCATTACAGGAAAATAGACTTACAGATGAAAAAATAAAAATTTCTTGGAAAGCATTTGACCTACAGAGTGGATTTTCAAAAATATTATTGCCAGATTCAACATTTTCAACAAATGCAACAGGAGAATTTACTGTTGCACAAATGGGAGATTATTCATTTGTTATTTATGACAGAGTTGGAAACACGAGAGAACTTAGTATAAATGTAAGTAATGTGGATATGATAAATCCAATTTTAGAAGTAACTCAAGATACTGATAAATGGACAAATGGAGAAATTACATTAAATTGGAAAGCCGATGATTATCAGAGCGGATTGCAAAATGTAATTTTACCAAGTTCTGAAAATGTAACAGCAAGGCAGTTATATAGTAACCGAAAATGGAAATTATATATTTTTAGCATATGACAAAATAGGGAATGGAATTTTAGTACAACACCAAGTTACAAATATAGATAAAATTAATCCAAATTTAGACTTAACAGTTAACTCTGCAGATGATGGAGGAATACAAATTTCATGGGTATCTTCTGATGAACAGAGTGGAATTTCGAATATTACATTACCAGATGGCAAGAGGGTTACAAACTCGAGTGGAAGTATAGAAATATATGAAAACGGAGTTTACAGCTTTATTGCATATGATAATGCAGGAAATGCAACAGTAAAAGATGTAACTATAGATAGTATAAATAATGGAAGCGAAATAAAACTTGTATTGTACAAAGAAGCCATAGACTCTACACATTGGAGAATAAAATGGCAAATTACAGAAGGCAAAGATAAATTTGCATACATAGTACTTCCAAATAGTACATTTAGTTATGACCTGGAAGGAAGCCATATTGTAACAGGTGGAAATGCTGAATATACATTTTTAGCATATGATAAAAAAGGCAATGAGAATATTGGAACAATAGCTGTAAGTTATTAAATAAATTTGCCTAAAAGGAGGAATAAAAGAAAAAATGCGTAAATCTAAAATTATTTTAAGTTTATTAATAATTTCTATGCTGGCTAGCAAAACATTTGCTGTTAAGGCAGTAAATTTGGAGAATGAGGCTATACAAAACACAGAAATTTCTACACAAGCAGATGATACAACAGATGCTACTGAAAGAAGTTTAGTATTTACACCAACACCTAGTTCTACAAAATTAAATGAAGGTGAAGAAATTACTATTACACTTGAGTTATCGGATATAAAAATGGGACAAGATGGAATAAATACATTTGGCGGAAAACTTGAATATGATGAAAATGTATTTGAAAAAGTTACATCAGATGATATATCTTCACAAAACAACTGGTCAATAGCTTATAATGATGAAGAAACAGCAAAAAAAGGAACATTTTTAGCAACAATAAATACTGGAACAAGCAAAAATCAAGTAATAGGAATTATCAAATTAAAAGTAAAAACAAACTTAAAAAGTCAAGATACAGAAATTAAATTTACAAGCCTATCATCTGTTGCAGAAGATACTGTAAAATTAGATGATCAAACATTAAAATTTTCTGTAACTGGTACAGTAGTTCCAGACGATGACAAAAAGGATGACGACAAGAAAGATGATGACAACAAAAAAGACGACAAAAATAATACAGTAGAAAATACAATCGTAATTGGAAATGTTACTAATGACATAGAAGTAGTTGAAAATACTATAACAGTAGACAATACACAAAGTAATACAAATTTACCTCAAACAGGAGAATTAGATGTAGTAATAGCAGTGCTTGCACTTGGATTAATTGCAGTAGTATCGTATATACAAATAAAGAGAAATAGAGATTTATAGTAAAAATAGAATAAACTATCCACTTTTTGGAGAAAATATGTGTAAAACATATTCCAAGGAGTGGATTTTTTTGAAGGAAAAAAAGAAATTAAATATTAAAGGAACCGTTTTAGATAGATACCAACTGGAGCAATATTTAGAAAAAATTGCTTCTGACCATATTTTAACCGAAAAATCGGGGAAGGATACGTATCCAATTCCGAGACTTAAGGAAAATTTTTTTGTTATTAAAGAAATTTATAAATTATTGAATGACCAAATAAAGCAGGGAATACCAATACATCCAGCAGGAGAGTGGATTCTAGATAATTTATATGTAATAGAAGAGATTGTAAAAAATATAAGTAAAGAGTTAACATTAAAGAAATATACAGATTTTCTTGGACTTGCAAATGGCAGGTTCAAGGGGTTTGCACGTGTTTATGTGCTTGCAACAGAAATGGTAGCTTATACTGATGGTAAGATAAATTCGGAAAATTTAGAATATATGTTACAAGCATATCAAACCAAGAAAACTCTAAGCATGAATGAAATTTGGAATATTGGATTGTTTATTCAAATTGCATTAATAGAAAATATAAGAGAGATTTGTGAAACAATTTACATGTCACAAATGCAAAAGAACAGAGTAGAAGAGATTATATGCAAGTATTTTGGAGAAGAAAAGAAAAAAAGCAGAACTGTAATATTACCTAAAATTATGCTTATAGAGAATGGGCAAGTAAAAAATGCGTTCATAGAGTATATGTCGTATAGGCTAAAAAAGATGGGAAGTAAGGCATATGCGTATCTTAATATTTTGGAAGACGAAGTTGCAAAAACAGGCAGTGATATCTACGAGGTTGTAAAAAAAGAGCATTTTGATATTGCAGTAAAGAAAGTATCTGTTGGAAATTGTATATTGACTCTCAAGGCAATTTCGAGAATTAATTTCCTAGAAATTTTCGAAAAGATAAATAGAGTAGAGGATATTCTAAAACAAGACCCAGCAAAGCAGTATGAGAAAATGGATAGTACTACTAAAAGCTATTACAGAAATGCAATACAGGAGATTTCTAAAAAGACTAAAATTTCAGAAATTTATATTGCAAAGAAGTGCTTAGAATTAAGTTTGCAGGCTAGTGAGAAACCAGAAGCAAACGAAAAGAGCATGCATATTGGGTTTTACTTAATTTCTGCTGGAAAAGAAACTTTATTGAATAGTCTGCTAGAAAAGAAGATTACACTAAAATCAAATGAAGAAAAGGCAAAAATCTATATAGAAACAGTATGGGGAGTTTCTTTGTTGTTGACACTTATTTTGAGCATTAATTTTTATTATATGTTATGGTGCAAGAGCTTTGGAGACATTGCTCGTAATTTAATAGGAAATATTCCAACATTAGTTAAAGTATTACTTTCAATAATTCTAGCGTTGGTTTCAATATTGCCAATAGAAAATATTGTTTCTAAGATTATTCAGTATGTGCTTAGTAAAGTGATAAAACCAAAGCTTATTCCGAAAATTGATTTTCAAAATGGAATACCAGAGGATTGTAGCACAATGGTGGTTATTCCTACGATAGTAAAGAGCAAAGAAAAAGTTAAAGAATTAATGAGAAAATTAGAGGTTTATTATATTGCAAACAAAAGCCCAAATTTGTACTTTACATTACTAGGAGATTGCAGTTCTGGAAACAAGGAAATAGAAGAGTTTGATGAAGAAGTTATAAGAGAAGGAATAGAGGAATCAAAAAGGCTAAACGAAAAATATGGCAACATTTTTAACTTTATATATAGAAAAAGAATTTGGAACCCTAATGAAGAGTGTTACATGGGATGGGAACGTAAGAGAGGCTTATTAAACCAATTAAATGAATATTTACTTGGGAATATTGCAAATCCTTTTAGGGCTAATACTATAGATATCTCACAAATGAATAAAATAAAATATATTATAACATTAGATTCAGATACAGATTTAACCTTAAAATCTGGATTAGAGCTAGTTGGAGCAATGGCTCATATTTTAAATAAACCAGAAGTAAACGAGAGAGGAGATCTAGTAATTTCAGGGCATGCACTAATGCAACCACGTGTTGGAGTTGGACTAGTAGAAAGCAGAAAGAGCATATTTACTCAAGTATATGCTGGAGAAGGTGGGACAGATTCATATACAAATGTAATTTCAAATTTGTATCAAGACAATTTTGATGAAGGAATTTTTACTGGAAAAGGAATTTACGATTTATCTATATTTTCGAAAGTGCTTGCAAACGAGATTAAAGAAAATACAGTTTTGAGTCACGATTTATTAGAAGGAAGCTATTTAAGGTGTGCATTAACATCAGACATAATGCTTATGGATGGCTATCCATCAAGCTATATAAGTTTTAGAACAAGGCTATATAGATGGATTAGAGGCGACTATCAAATACTGCCATGGCTTGGAAAAACCATAGAAAATAAAAAAGGGGAGATAAAACAAAATCCATTAAATTTGCTTAGTAAATATAAAATATTTAGCAATATAGTAAGGAGCAAACAAGAAAGTAGTGTACTAGCAATGCTAGTATTTTCAGTGGTTATAGCAACTTTATTAAAAGTGAATATGTGTGGAATAATTGTGCTTGCACTGATATCTTCTCTAATTCCAACTATACTGGATGTTATAAATAGCATTGTTAGTAAAAAAGATGGAAACATTAAGACTAAAAGGTTTGTAAAAACAATAGATGGCTTAAAGGCGAGTGTTTATAGAGGAATTTTAGACATTGGGTTAATTCCAGACAAGGCATGGATAACCACAAAGGCAGAAACCAAAACAATATATAGAATGACTAAAAGCAAGAAACATCTCTTAGAGTGGATTACATCAGAAGAAGCTGAACGAACGGCTAAAACAGACGTATTTTCATATTACAAGAATATGAGTGCAAACACTCTGGCTGGAATATTAGGTATTGCTGTTGCAATATTAGTACAAAGCTTAAATGTTGGCATTGCAAATTTTGCGCTAATAATAGGTTTGTATTGGCTTTTAACTCCAGCTTTAATGTGTAAAATTAGTAAGGCAAATAAAGAGATAAAAGCTGTAGAAAAGATAGATGAAAGCGAAAAAAAATACTTGCAAGAAGTTGCATATAGAACATGGCTATATTTTAAGGAAAATTTAACACAAAAATCAAACTTCTTGCCACCAGACAATTATCAAGAAGATAGAAAACCCAAAGTGGTAATGAGAACATCTTCAACCAATATCGGACTTGCACTGCTTGCTGTAATGGCTTCATACGACTTAAAGTTTGAAAATTTAGAGGATACACTAAATTTATTATATAAAATGTTAGAAACAATTAGTGGATTAACAAAATGGAATGGTCATTTGTACAACTGGTACAATATAGAAACATTAGAGCCACTAATTCCAAAGTATGTTTCGTCTGTTGATAGTGGAAATTTTGTAGGATATTTGTATGTTTTAAAGCAGTTTTTAATAGAAAAAAGAGAGAATAAGAATGATGAAATATATCAGAATTTAAGTAGTGAAGAAAAAGAGCAAAATGTACAAATAACGCCTGATGTGCTAAATAAGATAGATTTCATGATTAATGCCATAGACACGCTCATAAATAATACGGATTTTTCGAAGTTATATGATAGTGAGAACAGACTATTTTCGATAGGTTTCAATGTAGAGGAAAATAAACTAACAGATTCTTACTATGATTTACTCGCATCTGAGGCAAGGCAGACGAGTTTAGTTGCTATTGCTAAAAAAGATATTACGGAGAAGCATTGGTATAATTTAAGTAGAACTCTTACGACTCTAAATAATTACAAAGGGCTTATCTCATGGTCTGGAACTTCGTTTGAGTATTTGATGCCTACAATAAACATCGAGCAATACCCAGGCAGTATTTTAGATGAATCTTGTAAATTTATGATAATGAGTCAGCTGGAATATGCAAAAAAATTGGGAATTCCATGGGGAATTTCTGAGGCTGCCTTCAATCTAAAAGACTTAAATAATAATTATCAATACAAAGCATTTGGAATACCTTGGTTAGGGCTAAAGAGGGGACTTTCAGACGAAATTGTAACATCTTCATATGGTTCAATTTTAGCTATTGATGAAGAACCTAAATTAGTAATAGAAAATCTAAAAAATCTAAGCGAAAAGGGAATGTACAATAAGTATGGTTTCTATGAGTCAATAGATTTTACACCCGGAAGGACGAAAAACGGCTATACGCCTGTAAAAACGTATATGGCACATCATCAGGGATTGATTTTGCTTTCGATAGACAATTTATTAAACAATGGTGTAATAAAAAAGAGATTTAAGCAAAATCCAGAAATTGAGGCTGTCGACATCTTATTGCAAGAAAAAATGCCAGAAAATCTGATAACTACAAAAGAGGAAAAAGAAAAAATTGAGAAGATAAAATATGTAGATTACGAAGATTACACTCAGAGAAAATACAGCAAAATAAATGAAAATTTGAATGTTTCTAATGTTATTGCAAATGACAACTATACAATCGTGCTTGACCAATATGGCAATGGTTATAGTAAATATGGAGATTTGCAGGTTAATAGATATAAGGAAACCGACGAGGCAGAGCAGGGAATAAAATTTTATATTAAAAATATACGTAATAAAAATATTTGGACGAATACGTATTCGAAAAATCTGCGAATACCTGATAAATACGATATAATTTTCTCTCCTGAGGCTAACAAAATAGTAAGAAATGATGAAAATATTCGAACTGTTACAAAGATAATAGTAGATACAGACGACCCAGTAGAAATAAGAAGGTTGGAATTAAAAAACAATGGCGTATCTGAAGAGGTCCTAGAAATAACGGCGCTTTTAGAACCAATTTTATCTTGTGCTATGCAAGATTTTGCACACAAAGCCTTCAATAATTTATTTATTTCGTTTGAATATATAGACTCAATCAATACAATAATCGTTAAGAGAAAGGCCCACACGAATGGCGAAAAAGACGTGTACATGGTAGTAAACTTGTTTAGCCAGTCGAATGAATTGGGAGACGTAGAATTCGAGATTGATAAAGAAAAATTATGGGGCAGATGCAATTATAGAATCCCACGTGAGGTGGAAAATTCGATTCCATTTAGCAAGAAGATAGGATATACCACAGACCCAATAATTGCATTAAAGAAAACTGTTGATATAAAACCAGAAGAAACGGCAATATTTGACCTAATAATTTCGGTTGGATATGATAAAGAGCAAGTAATAAAAAACATGGCAAAATTCATGAACAATGAAAATACAAAACGTACTTTTGAATTGCTAAAAGCCAAGAGCGAGGCGGAAAATAGATACCTAGGAATAAAAGGCAAAGACATAGAAGTATATCAGAAAATGCTTTCATATTTGTTGTTTACACCAAAAGTTTCTATAAAAGCCTCGTATGATAGACAGTGCCCAGTATCTGAACTGTGGAAATATGGAATATCTGGCGATTTGCCAATATTAATGGTAAAAATAAAAGACATAAATGATATTGATATAATTCAAGAAGTTTTAAGTGCTTATGAATTCTTCAGGGTAAAAAATATCAAAGTGGATTTAGTAATATTAAATGAAGAAAAGGAGTCGTACGAAAACTATGTAAAAGACGCTATACAAAGGGCTATTTTTAATAGAAACTTAGCGTACTTGCTTAATATTCCAGCAGGAATTTTCTGCTTGGAAAATATAGAGAAGAAAGACAAGAAGTTGTTAGAAGAACGCGCAAACTTAGTAATAAATGCTTATTACAGCTCTCTAGCACTTCAAATGGAAGATATAGAAAGCAAAATGCTAGACAATGTTAAAGAAACAGTGTTTGATGCAAAACAAAACAATTTTATAGAAGTAAATGACGAGAAAGAAAACTTTATAGACGAGGCTTCTTTAAAATATTTTAACGAATATGGCGGATTTTCTAAAGATGGCAAGGAATATTTGATTTGCGTTAATAAAACCCGTAAGCTACCGACGGTGTGGAGCCATGTTTTAGCCAATAAAACCTTTGGAACATTAACAACAGAGAATATGGGAGGATATACTTGGTACAAGAACAGTAGATTAAACAGAATTACAGCATGGTCAAATGATCAAGTGCTAGACACACCATCAGAAATAATATATGCAAAAGACATGGATACAGGCAGAAAGTGGTCGCTGGGATTTAATCCTATGCCAGATAATAACGATTATTTTGTAGTGTATGGCTTTGGCTATGCAAAATATATTCATAGTTCTTCAAGAATAAGGCAGACTGTTGATATGTTCGTGCCAGAAAACGACAATATTAAAGTAAATTTAATAACCCTTGAAAACAAAAATCCTCAGCGTAAAAACTTAAAATTAATTTATTATATAAAGCCTGTTTTGGGTGAGGACGAGATAAAGAGCAATGGCTTTTTACAGCTAGAAATGAATAATGCATCAAACATTATGCTAGTAAAAAATCTATCAGATGAAAAAAATAACAATCAAGTCTTTATCGGGTGCAGTGAAAAAATAAGCTCATACACTGGAAGTAAAGCGTCGTTCTTGAAAAATTCAACATTAGAAAATCCAGTTGGGTTAGACGAACTTGCTCTGAATAGAGAAAATTCATTTGGAGAAGATGGAATAGTCGCAATTCAAATAAATGTAACAATAGAAGCATACTCGACAAAAGAAATAGTATTTACCTTAGGAGATGCATCAAACAAAGAAGAATATCAAGATTTGGCATATAAGTATTCAAATGTAAATAACTGCAAAAATGAATATATAAATGTAAGAAGACATTGGGAACAGCTAGTAAACAAATTACAAATAAACACGCCAATGGAATCTACAAATATATTGCTAAATGGCTGGCTGATATACCAAACAATAAGCTCTAGAATGTATGGGAAGACTGGGTTCTATCAATCTGGAGGCGCATATGGCTTCAGAGACCAACTACAAGATTGTATGCTTATAAAATATGTAGAGCCAAACATCGCAAGAGAACAAATATTACGAAATTGCAGACATCAATTTATTGAAGGAGATGTTGAACACTGGTGGCACGAAGAAACTGATAAGGGAATACGAACCAGAATCTCTGATGACTTGTTGTGGCTGCCATACGTAGTCGCAGACTACATTTCCTATACCGGAGATTATGAAATTTTAGAAGAAAACCCGTCGTACAAAGACGGACTACAATTATCCGAAAACGAAAATGAAAGGTATGATTTATACAAAGACGCAGACTTTAAAGAAAGTGTATACAAACACTGCATAAGAGCAGTAGAAAAGGCAATTGGAATAGAAGATAATGAAGTTGAAAAAATAAAAGTAGGAAAATATGAACAAGATGCAGAACAGAATAAAGAAGAAACGGACAATCTTGGAAAAGAAGGATTAAATCAAACTGGAATAGGAAATTTTGGAGAACATGGTTTGCCAAAAATCGGTACTGGGGACTGGAATGATGGAATGAGCAATGTTGGTGCAAAAGGTAAAGGAGAGAGTGTATGGCTTGGTTTCTTCATGTATTCTGTATTAAAGGAGTTTATTCCTATTTGTGAAAGAATGGGAAATTTCGAAAAGAAAGAAAAATATCAGTTTATAATGGAAGAGCTAAAAAGAGCATTAAATAACAATGCATGGGATGGTAGATGGTATAAAAGAGCCTTTACTGATGATGGAGATGCACTCGGAAGCCTGCAAAACGAAGAATGCAAAATAGACAGCATATCACAGAGTTGGGCAACAATTTCTGGAGCAGGTAACAATGACAAAAAATATATAGCAATGGAAAGCCTAGAAAACCATTTAGTAGACAAAGAAATAGGAATAATAAAATTGTTAGACCCACCATTTGAAAAAAGCAAGTTAGAACCCGGATATATCAAGGCATATCTGCCAGGAACAAGAGAAAATGGAGGACAATATACTCATGCTGCAACTTGGACGATAATTGCTCAAACCATGCTAAACTTAAATGACAAAGCATATGAAAACTTTAGAATGATAAACCCAATAGAACATGCCCGTACTAAAGATGAAAGTAGCAAATACAAAGTAGAACCATATGTAATAGCAGCAGACGTGTATGGACAAGGAAACTTAGCTGGTCGTGGAGGTTGGACTTGGTATACGGGCTCGAGTAGTTGGATGTATATAGCAGGAATAAAATATATTTTAGGATTAAATATAGAAAATGGATATTTAAAAATAGAACCACACATACCACAAAATTGGGACAATTATAAAATAAAATATAAATACAAAAACAGTGTATTAAATATAAAAGTAACACGTGGAAACATTATTTTGGGTCTAAATAAAAACAGCGAAAAAACAGGAGAAAATACTGTAAACATCACAAGCATAAGCAATACAAGCATTGTAAAACAAATGATATGTAATGGAGAAGAAATACCAGAAAAACAAATTAAAATAGGAGAAAACGGAGTATATAATATAGAAGTAATAATATAAATTTTCGCCCAATAGGGACGTCCCTTTTTGGGCGAAGATACATAATTATGAGTAAATCAATAGTCAAAATTATTTATGAAACCTAAATGTAACAATCTAGTAATAATATTGAAAAAAAGCTTTGACATATATGCAAGGTAGAGTTATAATAAGGGCAAAGATTTTGAACGAAAAGGGGAGCAGAAAAATATAATTTTGGATATGTGTAATATAAGAATAAGTTAAGTAAAATATACATTGACAAAATTAAGATTTTACACCTTGGAAAGGATAAACATATGGAAAAAAGAGAATTAACATTAAACATTAGAGAAACAAACGAGCAGGCAAGAAGAAGAGTTTATAAAAGTAAACAATTACAAAAAAAGTTATCATTATACAAAAAATTAGGCCTTGGAGCTGCAACAGTTAGCTTGGCAGCAGGAATAATTGGTGGGCCAATAATTTCAAATATGGCTAAAAATATTAGAAATACAAATGATACGAAAGCTGCAATACAAATGGTTGCAGATTCAGAGGAATATTTGGCTAGTATTAAAGCAAATCCAATGATGAGTAAGGTTGTATCTTTAGAAGATGTTGACAGATTAGAAGAATTAGCAAATGCGATAGATACATATAGTAAATATAAAAATAAGGTAGATCCAACATTTAATGAACAAGAAGCTTATTTAGAAGCATGCAATACAATTGGAAACGCAAAACAGTTGGTATCAGATAACTATAACGCAATTATTAAAAAGAAAATTGCAGAAGCATATGGTATAAAAGATCCAAGTGATGTAAATAGAATACAAGTATATTGTGATGAGGTTTTTGATGGCAGCGAGGTTAGCAAAGTTACAGAAATAAAATTACCAACAGGCCAAGAACTAAAGAGTGCTACATCTTTGTTCCATAATGGAAGCATAGATAAGAAATTTGTAAATGAAATTCAAAAATCAAATGAACTTGAAAAATATTATTTTTCAAAAGATGGCAAAATACCAACAGAAATATTAGATAAGATTATTGAGAATTTTGCAGATGCACAGGCATTTGACGCAAATTATAGACTTGTTGCTGAAAAATATGGAGAAAAAATCACAATGCAAGAAATAGAACGTTCAAAATCACAAGAAAGAGACGACAGATAAAACGAAAATAAAAAGAAGGAGTGTACTTCTATGAAAGAAGAATTAGATCCAAACAAAAAAACAATATTAGTTGTTGACGATGAAAAGCCAATAATAGACATTTTGGTATATAATTTAAAAAAAGAGGGGTATAACACATTAGAAGCCACTGATGGCGAAATGGGCATAAATGTGGCACTAGAAGCAAGGCCAGATTTAATATTGTTAGATGTAATGCTTCCAAAAGTAGATGGATTAACTGTTTGCAATAGGGTAAAGCAAGTATATAATGTTCCAATATTAATGATTTCTGCTAGAGATGAAGAAGTTGATAAAATTGTAGGACTTGAACTAGGTGCAGACGACTATATTACGAAACCTTTTAGTGTAAGAGAATTAATGGCAAGAGTAAAAGCAAACTTAAGAAAAAATGATGATGAAAATAATGTTAAAGAGAAAAAGAAGGACACAAAAATTGTTGTAGGAGACCTAGAACTTGACTTAGAAAAGGTTGAAGTTAAAGTAAAAGGAGAAGTTAAGCCACTTACACCAAAGGAATTTGAGCTTGTTAAATTCTTAGCAATGCAACCTGGAGTTCCTGTTACAAGAGAGGTTCTACTTGAAAAAGTATGGAATTACGAGTACTATGGAGACATAAGAACTGTAGATGTAACTGTTTGTAGAATTAGGGAAAAACTAGGAGACAGCACAAAGAATTCAAAAATTATTATTAATAAAAGAGGGATTGGATACTATCTAGCCTCTAAATAAAAGGAATTAATGATGAAAAAATTACAAAATAAAATATTATTGATATTCTTTATAATAGGAACAATTATAATAATTGGAATGGGCGCTTTTTTTGCTGGGATAGTAGGTGAAACTCAAGAATTTATAGGGATTTCTGAATATGTAACTTCTCAAGATTTAATAAATATTACATATACACAAATGAACCAAGCAAAAATACTAATATTAGGAACAATATTAGTATTTTCTTGCATTGTAATTGTTGTTGGAATATTTATTTCAGAGGCGATTGTAAAGCCGCTAAATAAAATGATAATAAATGCTCAAAAACTAGCAAATGGTGAGAGTGTTGAACTTATAGAGTTAAATCCTAAGAAAAAAAGAAAAAAGAAAACAGAATTAGATTCTATTATAAATATAATTAGTGTTATGAATGTGGAAATGAACCAAAAATTGAATGAAGTAAATAGACAAAAAAGAGAAATTGAAGCTATTTTATTACACATGAATGATGGTATAGTTGCGTTCGATGAAAAAGGTAATATAATGCATATAAATCCTGCCGCTAAGGCACTTCTAAAAATTGATAAAGAATCAAATTTTGAAGAAATTTTTAGCAGATTTGATGCAAATATAAAAATGGATGCAATTTTGTACTTGGATAATACTGCTGAAGAGAAAATAGTAATTGGAGATAAAACTATAAACGTTTTCTTAGCATCATACAAAGATGAAAATGATTTATCATCCGGAATAATTGCTGTTATTCAAAATATTACAGAGCATGTTAAGCTAGATGATATGAGAAAAGAATTTGTTGCAGATGTATCTCATGAATTAAAAACACCTATAACATCGATAATTGGTTATGCAGATAC
>CAKOZB010000033.1 GCA_934131055.1 uncultured Clostridia bacterium
TAATGTCGATTTCTTTTTCAAGATATTCTTTCTTGTAGCTTATAAACTCATCATATGCTGGCTCTTTATAATCATCAAGTAAAACACTCTTTAAGATATTAATTCTATGCTCTTCATTTAATATCTTAACTGCCTTGTTTTTTACATGATAAGGTCCAGCATAATCAAAATAAAGCTCACCCCTTTCATCCTCATAAAGTCTTGCTAATTTTCCTTCAAAGCACTTCACAATGCTATTTCCATATTCAGAAAATTCCATAACTACCTCCTTATTAAAGTTAATAAATTAAATTTTTACAAAGATATTATAACACTTATGTCAAATTTTAATAAATTTTTAAATTATAATTGCAATATATTTTAACTTGAAATAAAATACTATATATAGCAGGAGATTGTTTATGAAAAATTATTATAAATTATTAGGTCTTGATAAGGATGCGCCTAAAGAGTTAATTTCAAAAGTTTTTAAATATCATATTAAAAAAAATCATCCAGATTTATTTGAGGGTGAAGCAAAAATTATAGCAGAAAATAAAGTAAAAGAATTAAATGAAGCTTACGAAGTACTATCTGATGATAAAAAAAGAGAAGAATATGATTTTAACTTAGAACAAGAATTAAATGAAAAAAATGCCAAAGATGACATAAAAAAGGATTTCATTCAAATTTTGGTATTAAATCAACTATAAAAGAAAATTTTGACAAATCAGCAAAATTCAAACTGTATATTCAATTTTCAAATGTGCATAATAATATTGTAAATTTTTTTGAAAGGTGGATATATAAATGAAAGTTAAAGATTGTATGTGTAATCATGTTAATTTTGTAAAACCAAACACATCTGTACAGGACTGTGCTAAAATGATGTGTGAATGCCATATTGGTTGTACTCCAGTATGTGATGATTCAAACAGATTAGTTGGAATTGTAACAGATAGAGACATTCTTTTAAGAGCAGTTGCCTGTGATAAAGACACTTGCAAGACCCAAGTTAGCGAGATAATGACAACACAGCCATGCTCATGTACCCCAAACAGTGAAATTACAGAGGCTGAAAGATTAATGTCTGAAAAACAAATTAGAAGAATACCTGTAACACAAAACAACAAAGTTATCGGCATTTTAACACTAGGAGATTTAGCCGCAAATCAATCAGTAGACCAAAAGGAATTGTGTGATACAATAGAATGTATTTGTGGAACAGACGAGCAAAACGCACAGTAGTATAAATAGAAACAAATCGAGAAAGAAGTAATATGCGCATATTATTTCTTTTTTGATGTTTTTGTAAAAAAATATTATAGAAAAAATTCTTTGTTTGTAGTATAATTACTGACATAAGGAGAACTAAAAATTATGTATTATGAAAATTTGAACAAAGATTTAAAAGAATATTTTAGCGTATTGGAGCCAGATTTTCCTAAATGGCTAAATGAGTATATTAATACAAAAAGATTGTTATACCAACAATATATTAGTGTAGCATGTGGCACAAATTATTCTAAATTATTTGAAAAAAGTTCTTTCTTTTCAACATTAGACCATTCTATTGCGGTGGCATTAATTGTGTGGCATTTTACGCATGACAAAATTCAAACACTTGCTGGGCTTTTTCATGACATAGCTACCCCTGTATTTAAGCACTGTGTGGACTTTCTAAATGGTGATTATATGACTCAAGAATCTACTGAAGATTTAACTACCGCAATTATTGAAAATTCAGATGATATTATGGCATTGTTAAAGAGAGATAAAATACAAGTTGAAAAAGTTGACAATTATCATATGTATCCAATTGCAGATAATGATACGCCTAGACTATCTGCTGACAGATTAGAATATTCACTTTCAAATGCATTAATAGTTTATAAATTGTTAAACTTAGAAGATATTATAGAAATTTATAATGATATTGAAATTCAAAAGAATGAGCAGGGATTGCCTGAATTAGGCTTTAAAACTAAGAAAATTGCAAGAAAATTTGTAAAAATTACTAGCAAATTGTCTATTATTTATCGAGAAGACAGAACTAGATATTCTATGCAATTTCTTGCTGACATTTTAAAGAAACTAAGTGATGAAGGTACAATAGAAAAAAAGGACTTGTATGAATTGAAAGAATCAGACATTATTGATATCATTGAAAATTCAAAATATAATAAAATTTTCGAAATATGGAAAAATGCAAGCAAAGTAAAAATATCTAAAGAAGAACCGGAAAATGTTTATTTTGTACATCATGGTGCAAAAATTAGATACATAGACCCTATGGTTAATGGGGAAAAAATTTCAAAATGTTGCAAAATTGCAAATAAAATGATACAAGACAATTTATCGTATGATATGAATAATTATGTATATTTAGATTTCAACTTTGATGAATAATCAGCGAAAAAATAAATAGTAACGTATACTTTTTGAAAATTACCATAAAATAGTAATATATTATTTATTAGGAGCTATTATGGTAATTGATATGAATTATTGGACAAAGGTGTTTAGAAAGCTAGTTTTGTTGGTATTAAGCCTTATAGCGATTTACCTAAGTTTTAAACTAGCTTTCTTTTATATGCCTTTTCTAATTGCCTTTGTAATTTCTCTTTTATTAGAGCCAGCTATCAGACTGCTTATGAGAAAATGTAAATTTAGACGAAAAACAAGTGCAATTATAGTAATTGTAGTTGTGCTAGGAATAATTCTTGGATTATTAACCTGGGGGATTGCAACACTTGTTTCGGAAGGCTCAAATTTATTAGATAATTTGGGAACGTATTTTACAAATGCGAGCCAGATGATACAAAAATTTCTTGGCAGTGAAAACTTAAAAAAGTTGAACATTCCAGGAAATGTTGTTACGGCTATTGAAAAGTCTGCAACAGAACTCCTAAATACAGCAGTATTATGGCTAAATTCATTCTTAAAAGGTGTACTAGAATGGATTACGTCGATTCCAACTATTGGAGTGTATTTGGCTGTAACATTTTTATCACTGTACTTTATTTGTACAGATAAAGTATACATGATAGACCAACTTGAACACCATTTACCCGAAATGTGGGTAAAGAAAATTTACAAACATCTGAAAGAAATAATAGAAGTGTTAGGTAGGTATCTAAAAGCTGAGGCAATATTAGTATTGGTGTCATTCATAATTTCGTTAATTGGACTCTATATATTCAAACTAACTGGAATGAAAGTTTCATATCCATTGCTGTATGCACTGGGGATTGGATTTGTAGACGCACTCCCAATATTCGGCTCAGGCAGTGTAATGTTACCATGGGCAATAATCACAGCATGTAATGGAGACATAAGACTTGCAATTAGTATATTTGTGTTATGGATAATAATGTCTGTTGTAAGGCAATTTATAGAACCAAGAATAGTAGGCAATCACATTGGAATTCATCCAATATTTACATTAATTGCAATGTATACTGGATTTAAAATATCTGGAGTAATCGGTTTGTTTATTGGTCCAATAGCCTTAATAATCCTAAAAAATATATTCAGCAGTATGCTCGACAAAGGAGTTGTAAAATCTATATTCTCAAGAGATTATTCATAAAAGCAATATATCTTTCATAGTATGTACCATAATAAAAACAATTCTTATGGGAGGATTGAAAGATGTATGTTCGCAATTTTAAGCTAAATGGTAAGATGATATTTAAAATAGTATTTGTTATTTTAACAATTTTAATATTTATAATGTTTGCAATAGGAGTAATAAATATAATTAATTCAAATGAAAGAATAACATCAAAGAGTGAAGGAGTTCCACAAAGTGAAATAAATACTATATCTGCGTCTAATTATACAAATGTATTAAAAACGGTTCATGATAATATGAACCAGTATATAGGTAAAAAAATTAAATTTGTCGGATTCGTGTACAGATTATACGATTTTTCAAATGACCAATTTGTGCTTGCAAGGCAGATGATTGTTTCTCCAGATTTGCAGGCAGTTGTAGTAGGCTTTTTGTGCCACTTGAATGGAGCAGAAAAGTATAAAGATGGATGTTGGGTAGAAATTGAAGGAACAATAACAAAAGGAGAATACCATGGAGAGATTCCGGTTATAGAAATTGAAAAAATAAAAGAAACAAAGACCCCAAACGATGAGTATGTATATCCGCCAGACGAGAGTTATGTACCGACATCGGCAACTCTATAAAGATGAATAAAACAGAGCATTTAGTCCAGCTCTGTTTTATTATATATTTTAATAATTTATTACGATTTTACTTGCTAAATGCCACATTTAGTTATATAATAACCACGTAAACTATAACAAAGTTAAAAAATGGCAAAATGTAACCTATTTTGCCGTGTATTACATAAATTTGAAAGGATGAATTATTCATGGGATTATTTAAAACATACAGTGAAAAAGAAGTAAAAAGAGTAAGACCTATTGTTGAAAAAATAAACAGTTTAGAGCCAGCTATGAAGGAATTATCTGATAGTGAGCTAGTTGCAAAAACTCCATACTTTAAGGAACAATTGAAGAACGGCAAAACATTAGATGATATTTTACCAGAAGCATTCGCAGTTGTAAGAGAAGCATCTAGAAGAGTTTTAGGAATGCGTCATTTCGATGTACAATTAATTGGTGGAATTATACTTCATCAAGGAAGAATTGCAGAAATGAAAACAGGTGAAGGAAAAACACTTGTTGCAACACTTCCAGTTTATCTAAATGCACTTACAGGAGAAGGCGTTCACGTTATAACTGTAAACGACTACCTAGCAAAAAGAGATAGCGAATGGATGGGAAATCTTTATAGATTCTTAGGACTTTCTGTTGGACTTGTTATTGCCGGAATGAATCCAAAGCAAAAGCAAGAAGCATATGCATGTGATGTTACATATGGTACAAACAATGAGTTTGGTTTCGATTACTTAAGAGACAACATGGTTATATATAAAAATCAATTAGTTCAAAGAAAATTAAAATATGCAATTGTAGACGAAATTGATAGTATTTTAATTGATGAGGCTCGTACACCACTTATAATTTCTGGTAGAGGAGCACAATCTTCTAACTTATATCAGAAGGCTGACCATTTTGTAAAGAAATTACAAGCTAAAGTTATAATCGAAGAAGATGATAAAGACTATGAGCAAGAAGAAGACAACGAGAAATACGATTATATAGTAGATTTAAAGGCTAAATCTGCAACTCTTACTCAGCAAGGTATAAAGAAGGCTGAACAAGAATTTGGACTAGAAAACTTCAATGATTTAGAGAATTCTGAATTAGTTCATGATGTAAACCAAGCTTTACATGCAAATGGAATAATGAAGAAAGATAAAGATTACATCGTAAAAGACGGACAAGTTCTAATTGTAGACGAGTTTACAGGAAGAATTATGTATGGAAGAAGATACAATGACGGATTACATCAAGCAATTGAAGCAAAAGAGCATGTTAAGATAAATGATGAATCTAAAACGCTTGCTACAATCACATTCCAAAACTACTTTAGAATGTATGAAAAATTATCTGGTATGACAGGTACTGCAATGACAGAAGAAGCAGAATTCCAAGAAATATACAAATTGGACGTTGTTGAAATTCCAACAAACAAACCAATGATTAGAAAAGACAATTCAGACATAATATACAAAAATGAAGATGCTAAATTTAGAGCAGTTATAGCTGATATCAAAGAAGCTCATGAAAAAGGACAACCAGTTTTAATTGGTACAGTATCTATCGATAAATCTGAAAAATTAAGCAAATTACTTGATAAAGAAGGAATTCCTCATGAAGTATTAAACGCTAAATACCACGAGAAAGAGGCTCAAATTATAGCACAAGCTGGTAAATTTGGTGCTGTTACAATAGCAACAAACATGGCTGGACGTGGTACAGATATTATGCTTGGTGGAAATAGCGAATATCTTGCAAAACAAGAAATGAGAAAGCTAAAATACACTGACGAAGAAATTGAAGATGCAGCAGCTCATAACGAGACAGATGATAAGGCAATACTTGCTGCAAGAGAAAAATTCAATGAATTAGAGAAAAAATTCGATAACGAAATAAAAGAAGAAAAAGAAAAAGTTATTGAAGCAGGCGGTTTAAAGATAATTGGTACACAAAGACACGAATCAAGAAGAATTGATAACCAGTTACGTGGACGTAGTGGACGTCAAGGATACCCAGGAGAATCTAGATTCTACATTGGATTAGACGATGACTTAATGAAAATCTTCGGTGGAGACATCGTAACAAAAGTTTACAATACATTAGGTGCAGACGAAGACATGCCAATAGAAAGCAGATTAATTTCAAAGGCTGTTGAAAATGCCCAAAAGAAAGTTGAAGGAAGAAACTTCAGCATAAGAAAGAACGTTCTACAATATGACGATGTAATGAATGTTCAAAGAACAGTAATTTATGAGCAAAGAAGAGAAGTTTTAGACGGCAAGAACTTAAAAGAAAGCATACTAAAAATGATGGATTCTGTTGTTGAATTAATAGTAGATTCTCACATAGTAGACGGAGAAGAAGTAAACAAAGAATCAATTGCTCAAGACATAGAAACAAACTTAGGAATAAGTGATGTAGCTGCATTAAAAACAGAAAAATTCGACAGAAATGCTTTAGTAGACGAATTAATAGCAAAAGTACACGAAATATATGCTTCTAAAGAGATAGAATTTGGCGAAGAAAATTTAAGAGAACTTGAAAGAGTTGTAATGCTTAAAATAGTTGACCAAAAATGGATGGATCATATAGACAACATGGACGAATTAAAGAAAGGTATTGGACTTCGTGGATATGGACAACAAGACCCAGTTGTACAATACAGACTTGAAGGAACAGAAATGTTTGACGATATGATAGAAGATATAAGAATGGATGTTGTAAAAATATTGCTAAACATTCGTAAAAAAGAAGGTCCAATAGAAAGAACAGAAACAACAAAAGTAACAGGTGCAAGCCTTGAAGATACAGCAATCAACTTAGTTGATGGTAACTTATCTGAAAAAGAAGGTGGAATGAACAAAACAGTTGTAAATGAAGGACCAAAAGTTGGAAGAAACGATCCATGCCCATGTGGGTCGAACAAAAAATATAAAAATTGCTGCGGTAGAAACAAGTAAAATAGGTAATTACAGAGGTTAGCAGATAATTATATTTTATATTTTGTCAACGAATTGTCAACCTTAAAAACTATATAATAAATTAAAAGAGTTAGTATACATATGATATTGTGCTAACTCTTTTAATTATAATATTATAAATGTAATATAAAAAAAGGAGGTTTTGTATGATAAGTATAAGAAAGAGAGGACAAGTGTACCAATATTCATTTGAAATATCAAAGGTTGATGGAAAGAGAAAAAGAAAGAGTAAATCTGGATTCAAAACAAAAAAAGAAGCTATGGAAGCTGGAATTATAGAGTACAATAACTATTTTAATAATGGTTGCAACACAAGAGATGAGAAAATATCATATAGTGATTATTTAGATTTATGGATTGAAGATTACAAGCAAAATATGAAGTATAATACCGTACGAACATATAAAAGTATAATAGAAAAATATTTAAAACCTAATTTAGGGCAATATAGATTATCTGGAATAACAAGTTATCAATTGAACAACTTTATCATTGGATTATGCAATAAATATGATTATTCAAGAGATTATATAAGGAATATATTGAAAGTATTAAAAGTTTCTTTTAGAGATGCAACAGATTTATATGGTTTTATTAATTACAATCCAACATTAACTATAAAAGTGCCAACCAAATATGTAAAAAAAATCGAATAAATAAGCATCATTTATATAACCAAGAAGAAATAGACAAAATTCTAATAAGATTCAAGAAAAATGATGTATTTATATATGCTTTCTTAACAGCTTGCTATACAGGGTTGAGAACAGGTGAAGTATTTGCATTAACTTGGGATGACATAGATTTTGAAAACAAAATTATAAAAGTAAAACATAATGTTTATGCTAAAAACAAAGATAACAAAGGCAAATGGTATATAGGAGATACCAAAACAGAAACAGGAGAAAGACAGATTTATATTTGTAATACATTACTAAAAATACTAGAAGGATATAAGCAAAGACAAACTATAAACAAGAAAAGATGTGGTACTGATTATTATAGCCACTATTTAGAAGAAGTAAAGAATAAATATGGTAAAATAACTGAATATAGAATAATTGAAGTAAGAGGCAAAGTCAGATTATCTAATAAAATAAATTTAGTATTCGTTAATAAAAAAGGAAAATATTCTGGAACAGATAGTATTAGATACCCATTTAAAATTATTCACAATGAATTTGGATTAAATAATTGTAGATTTTATGATTTAAGAGGAACTTATGCAACTAAAATATTACATGGTGGAGCAGAAATAAGAGATGTTGCGGATTTGCTTGGTCATAGTAAGATAGAAACTACTGAAAATTATTATATATCAAGTACAGAAGAAACGAGAAAAAAAGCAAATGAATTTTTAGAAAAAACAATTCAATCAGATGTTATAAATAAGATTATAAATTTTGATGAATTTCTATAAAAAGAATGAATCTTTTGTATATGTATATTGCGACGCAAATGTTCGTGATATTAATTGGAAGTGTTTGGAAAAACACTTCCTTTTTTTCAACTTTTGTGATAAAATACGAAAAAAAGTAACTATGGAGGAATAATGAAATCTAGAAATGCAAACGAAACAATATTAGGATATTTTTATCAGTTTGATAAAACAATTATAGAGATACTTAAACAAACTGATGACAATAATATAATAACTGTTGAAGGGATAGAAGATATAGATGTAGAAAAAGCAAATGAAGTAGAAACAATACAATGTAAGTATCATGAAGCATTAGAATATAATAATTCCTCAATAAAAAAAGCAATTATTCTTTTATTAAGAAATTATGTTAATAATCCACAAGCAAATTATAAATATACGCTATACGCATATTTTAAATCAGGAAATGAAAAACTAAAATTGCCATTAAATCTAGATTATTTAAAAAGTAATTTTCTAGAGTATAAAGAGAATGGCAAAGAACATAAAGTGTATGAAGAATTAAGTGTTGATAATACAAATTTAGAAAAATTCATTAAAGTTTTAAATATTGAACTAATAGATACAGATTATCAAGAACAAAAAAATAATGTGATAAAATTATTAATGCAACAATTCAATTGTACAGAGACTGATGCAGAAAATTTTTATTATGGAAATGCTATAAATGAAATTATAAAATTAGCGACCAAATCAGAGATAACTCAAAGAAAAATAAATAAAAAAGATTTTATAACAAGAATAAACAAAAAAGAAGTTTTATTTAATAATTGGATTAATGAATTTATAGGAAGAAAAAATTTATTGAAAAAATTGAGAAATGATTATTTTACATATACGAATATTTCACCAAATGAAAGAATTTTTTTGATAGATTTTGGAAATGAAAAAGAATTTGAATTGAAAGAAATTATCAATTGTATTATAAAAAAATGGACTAAGATATTAAAAAGAGAAAGCAATTCTTATTGTCCATACATTTTTATAAATAATTATGATAAAAATAAATTGATTGAACTGAAAAAGGATTTATATAGTGATGGAATAAAATTTATTGATGGATTTACTTTTGATGGTGCAGAATTTAATGTTGAAGAAATTTGTAAAAAAGCAGATTATAATAATGGTATTAAGATTAAATTTATCAATAAAATAGAATTTTTAGATGATATAATAAAAGAAAATAAGAAAACGAAAGAAATATATCAATTTTATTATAATAAACCATTTTTTAGTTATGAAAATGAAAAAATTAAACATATAAAGATCCAAATAAAAAATATAAACGAGATAAAGGAGATAATATAATGGATGACGAAAATAAATTACAAGCAGAAGTTATATCTGTATATCCAGATAAGATAGAAGTCTTGATAGATAAAATAGAAGATTATAAATATGCTGACAATAGTTTAAAAGTAGGATCATATTTGCAAATATATGACAATGAGAATTCTATAATAATAGCAGTAATAGAAAATTTTTCAATAATTGTAAATGAAAAAGGAGATAAACTTTATAAATTACAGTCTAGACCATTAGGAATTCTTAAAGGAGATAATTTTATAAGAGGAGGAGATTCTATTGCAATTCCACCTAAAACAGCAGAAATCGCAACTGAAGAAAGCATTAAAAAAATATATATGAGCAACATAGAAGAAAAAAATAAATTTGTTTTTTCGAGATTAGCGAATTTAAATAACATATTAGTGCCGGTGGATGGAAATAAATTTTTTAATAAGCATATTGCAATAGTAGGTTCAACTGGTTCGGGAAAATCAAATACAATTGCTAAAATTATTCAAAAGGCTGTGGAAGAGAAAAATGGCGATTATAATTTAAATAATTCGCATGTTATAATATTTGATATACATTCTGAATATAAGAAAGCATTTCCTAATGCAACTTATATTGATATTAACTCTTTAAATCTTCCATATTGGTTATTAAATAGTGAAGAATTGGAAGAACTATTTATAGACACAGAGGCAAATGATTATAATCAAAGAAATATTTTAAAAGAAGCTATAGTAAAAAATAAAAAGTTATATAGTGTTGAAGAAAAAGATAAAATTCATTATGATATGCCAGTATTTTTTGATATAAATGAAGTGGTTACATATATTGAAAATAGGAATAATGAAAAAAATAATAAAGAATTAAATAAAGTTGAATGGATTGACGATGGAACAAAGATACATCTTGAGGAAAAAGGAGAAGATATTTTATTTAAAAAAAATGTACAAGCATGTAATGGAACTACTACTAATACACAAAATGGAAGGTTTATTAATTTTCTAAATAGATTAGAAAATAAAATAAATGATAAAAGATATAATTTCCTTTTAGGTGAAAAATCAAAGAGTATAAGCTTTGAGGAAACTCTAAAGAACTTATTGGGATATAAAGAAGAAAATGAAAGCAATGTAATCATTTTTGATTTAAGTGGCATACCTTTTGAGGTTTTAAGTATAACAGTGTCATTAATCTCTAGAATTATTTTTGAATATGGATATTATTATAAGAGACTAAAAGAAATAGAAAATAGTAGTGATACTGTAAGTAATGATGTTCCAGTATTATTGGTTTATGAAGAAGCACACAGATATGTTCCTAAAAGTGATCTTTCTAAATTTAGAGCTTCAAGAAATTCCATTGAAAGAATTGCAAAAGAAGGAAGAAAATATGGAGTAACATTATTATTGTCAAGTCAAAGACCTTCTGAAATATCGGAAACAATTTTTTCACAATGTAATAACTTTATAGCAATGAGATTAACAAATCCAAATGACCAAAATTATGTAAAAAAATTATTACCAGATGTAATGGGAGGAATGATTGATAAAATACAAAGTTTACAAGCAGGGGAAGCACTGATAATTGGAGATTCAATTGTGGTGCCATCACTTGTTAAAATTGAAGAATGCATAAATAAACCCTCATCAGTTGATATTCCTTATTTTGATTTATGGAAAGAAAAATGGAAGGATATAGACTTTAAAAAATTAGAAAAAGAATGGCATAAGTAAGAATATAATAATTAGTAAGGAGAAGAATAATGTTTATACCAACTAAAGAGCATTTTTGTAATATAACGCCAGAAAAATTTGAAAAATATTCATTGAAACTTCTTAAAGAACAAACTCAAGGATTAGAGAATTTAGAAATACAACATAATGTTATAATACAAAAGAGTGATGGAAATTATCAAATAGATGGAAAAATACAATTTGATGTAATGGGGATTAGATATGTTACTTTAGTTGAATGTAAACATTACAAAAATGCTATAACTAGAGAAAAAGTTCAAGTATTATATGATAAAATAAGAGCTGTTGGAGCACATAAAGGAATTTTAATTTCAACATCAAATTTTCAATCTGGAGCAATTAAATTCGCTAAAGAACATGGAATTGCTTTAATACAAATTGTTGAAGCAGATTTGACATATGAAATTAGAACAAAGCCAAATGTGATAATGGTGGATGCATGTAAAAGTTTATATAACAATGGACAGCCATATATAGGAATTATGCAAATTGGAAGTAAGAGCGGTTTTTATTGTAAATATTTAAGAAATGATGATACCAATTTAAGAGACTTCTTAGTTGAAGAAAAGGAGAAAATTTATGAGTGATAATCAAATAACAAAACAACCAGAAGAATCATATAAAATAATTAGAAATAGTGTGTTAACAGCACAATCAAAAGTATATACTGCTGTTAATTCAGCAATGGTACAAGCATATTGGGAGATTGGACAAGAAATACATAAGGTATGTGGCGAAAATGATAGAGCTGAATATGGTAAGAAATTATTGGAATATTTATCTGAACATTTAACAAAAGAATTTGGAAAAGGTTTTACTGTTGCAAATTTGAAAAATATGAGGCAGTTTTATCGTACTTTTCCAATTCGCCAGACACTGTCTAGCGAATTGAGTTGGTCACATTATAATTTATTAATGAGAATTGAAGATAATAAGGCAAGAGAGTTTTATGCTAATGAAAGTGTAAAAGGAAATTGGAGTGTAAGACAATTAAAAAGACAAATAGGAGCATTTTACTATGAAAGATTATTAGCAAGTCAAGACAAAGATTCAGTAACAAATGAAATGGGGTTACCAGAAAAAGTTGAACCCAAAAATATTATAAGAGATCCATATGTATTAGAATTTTTAGGATTAGAAGGAAAGACAAGTTTTTATGAAAAAGACTTGGAACAAGCAATAATCAACCATTTACAAAAATTTTTATTAGAATTAGGAAGAGGATTTTCTTTTGTAGCAAGACAGCAGAAAATAACTTTTGATGGAAGACATTTCTTTATTGATTTAGTATTTTACAACTATATATTAAAATGTTTTGTAATAATAGATTTAAAATTGGGGGATTTAACACATCAAGATTTAGGACAAATGCAAATGTATGTTAATTATTATACACGAGAAATGATGAATGAAGGAGATAATCCGCCTATTGGAATCGTACTTTGTGCAGATAAAAGTGACCAAGTTGTAAAATATACTTTACCAGAAGATAACAATCAAATTTTTGCTTCAAAGTATAAGTTATATTTACCAACAGAAGAAGAATTTAAGAAAGAACTAAATTTAGATAACTATGTAAAAAAGAAAGAAAATGAAAGTAAGAACGATGTGAAAATATGAGTTAAATTATCTGTGAAAAAAATAGAAAAAATCAATAATATAAAATTGAATCTCAGTAGTTTGACTAATCTTAATATATAGTATATAATTATGAACAGAAAAAACACAAATGTATGATTTTCCAATTCGCACAATTTATTGAACTTTGAAATATGGTATAATGATGGCAGTGAACGGATGTGGACGGTGTCCACAATTTGTCCACAGTAGAGAA
>CAKOZB010000034.1 GCA_934131055.1 uncultured Clostridia bacterium
GATAATATATCTGCTCCTATTTTTGAGGGTACAAAACTTGGAACAGCTACATTTGATATAGATGGTTTTAGTTACACTTGCGACTTAGTTGCATCTCACACAGTATACAAATCTAACTATACTAAAACATTGATGGAACTAGCATTATTAATAATTTTCTTATTTATATTTGCGAAATTCTTACATTTTATAAATAATAGAAAAAATAATAAAAATACCGTTAATTATAAAAAATCTAAAAGCTCAAAAAGTATTAGGAACAAAAATTTAAGAAATTCTAAAAATAGAAAATATGCTAGTAACACTAGAAGCTCAAAAGCCGTAGTCAAAGCTAAAAATTCAAAACCTGCAAAAAGAACTTCTCCCGAAACTCTTTTTAACCATTTAGGCATTACTAACCACAAAAATACTAAAAAAAATTATATTGATGATTTTTATCCAAAATATTAAAGCACAGAAAAGTAGGGCTATGTACCCTATTTTTTCTATGCTTTTATAAAACTATCCTATATTATTTGGTTGTATTTGTTGTAGCTTCATCTTCACTGCTTGTTGTTGATGGAAATAACTCATTAACTAGAGCTTTTGTTTTTCTTTCGTTTGCAATGTACAATGAAACTCCATTACACATTTCTACATCTCCTGGAACCATTCCGGTTTTTATGTTATCTGCATCAAACTTAACTGCATATGGAACATATGCTTTAATTTCATTGAAGTCTAGGTTTGTTTTTACGTTTTCTGACATTATGTCTATTACCTGTTTTAGCTTGAATATATTCTGTGGTTTTAATGTTTGTTTTAATGTTGCAATTATAAACTCTCTTTGAGTTCTCATTCTTCCCAAATCTTGTTGTCCGTAAGAACTTGGGTATGTAGAACCATCATTGTTATGTCTAAAACGCAATAGTTGTTCTGCTTTTGCTCCATCAATTAACTGTTCCCCAGCCTTTAAATCTATATATAAATTTTGGTCTGTATCTTCAGTGTAATACATGTCTATTGGTACATTAAATGTAACCCCTCCAATAGCATCAACTAGCTTTATTAATGCTTTTGTATCTATAATTACATAATTTTCTAGATTTAAACCTGTTAGTGCATTTATTCTATCTATTGCCTCTGGTATGTTTGTACCACTTCTAAATACAGTATTTATCTTGTAACTTGCCAGATAGTTTTGCGTTGCTGTATTTCTATTTCTCCTTCCAACATATGTATCTCTTGGAATTGACATTAGTGAGGCTTCCTGCGTCTTTGGATTGTATGAAGCTACCATTATTGTATCTGCTAACTTATAATCGTCTACACCGCTCTCCCCCATTATTAGAACTTGTATAGGTTCTAAGTTTTGCAATTTTTCAGTATCTTCGCCAAGTATAGTTGCCAATGCTCCAGTTAAGCCACCACCATTTTGATATATTTTATATCCGAAAAGTGTTCCAGCTAATATTATTGCTAATAATAAAATTGTTACTACAACTCTTTTTACTTTTCTAACAGTTTTTACTTTTTTCTTAGCCTTAACTGGCTCTTGTTTTTTTATTCTCATGTTTGGTTGTTTTTGCTTAACTTGTTTATCGTTATTTTTCTTCTTGTTTTCTTCTGGCATTGCATGTCTGCCATGAGACTTTTCATCAGTCTTTTTATTTCTACTCAATAGTATCACTCCCACATAACTTTATGATTAACAGTATAGCAAATATGTAATAAAATATCAATAGAAAATACCAATTATAGTGTTAATCTAACCACTTATTTTAAAATTATTGAATTTATCTATCCTGCTTGCTATAATACAAACAAGAATATATTAATAGGAGCATAGGAAATGGATATCGAAATTAAATTGGATTCAAATTATAATATACCCAAAGTAATTATTTATACAAATAAAGTTACAGACGAAGTAAATAATATTTTAAATAATATATCAATGATAAATCCTAAAAAGCTTACTGCTTTTAAAGACGAAAAAATGTATATATTAAATTCTGATGATATAGAATCTGTATATTCAGAGGGCGGAAAAGTGTACATAAAATGCAATGGTGTAATATATAGTATAAAATATAGACTTTACGAATTGGAAGATATTTTAGATTCAAATAAATTTATACGCATCTCAAACTCTGAAATTGTTAATTTTGATAGAGTAAAAAATATCGATTTCAAATTTATTGGAACTATATTACTAAACTTTAAAAATGGAGACGTTTCTTATGTTTCCAGAAGATATATACCAAAGATAAAGAAATTTTTAGGAATATAAAAAGGAGTGGTTGATATGAATACAAAAAATTTTATTAAGAAGATTTTAACAAAATCAATTATGGGCTTTCCGATTGGAGTAACTATTCTTATGTTATTGTATGTTATTGTAAATCCATTTTTCGGTGAAGTAGCATTTAGTTATGAATTAAATCGATTACATAATATACAGACATTCATTTTGCAGCTTTTATTATCTGGATTATCCGGTTTTATGTTACTCATTGCATTTTATAGCATATTATTTTTGCAAGATGCAGAACTAGAAAATAGATTTGCAACAGAGCATCCCTATAAAGCCATATTTTATGCCATTGTAAGTGTATTAATAACTTTTATAATTATTATGGTAATTTCAAGAGCAGACATATTTAGTACAACAATTAGTATCTTAATTGAAATTGTTTATCCTGTACTTTATGCCGTATTAGGATTTGTGTTACTTATAAAAGATTCAATAATGAAATATACAATAAATAAAATAAACAAGAAATTACAATAATCTTTAGAAAAAGTAGATGTTAGTTTTAAAATTAACATCTACTTTTTTATGTTTTATTTAAATAGTAAGTTTAATATTATGTTGTTGTTGTACAGCATTTCTCCTAAGCTTGATTTTGCTATTGCTGTAACGACTGCATTGTTTGCCCAAATTACGCTTGTTAGTGATATTACCGCAAGAACTGCATATACAATAACTATCCCCTCTATTGCTCCATATGCTAATCCACCTAGTTTATCTACTTGCTTTATTACAGGAAGGTCTGTTAGTATTTTTGCGAATAAGCTTATTATTACTAAAATTACTCTTACTGCTAAAAATATTACAATGCCTGAGCCTATATTTACTATTGTGATTGTTGTTTGGTCTATTACATTGGCTTTTACTTCGTCTGTTGCATTTTCTATTTCTTTGTTTATGTTATCCATTATTGTTGATGGAACGTTTTCTTCTGTATTTTCTGTTTTATCTTCAACACCTAATGTTGCTTTTAATGTTGTTCTAATGTTATCGTCTATTACTGTATTCTCTATTACTGCATTTGCAACTGGTTTATATAAAACAAATGCAACAACTATTGCTATTATAAATGAAAGTAGTTTTATTAAACTTCCTGTTAATCCTTTTTTATATCCTAAAAATATGAATAGTAAAACTACGGCTATTATTATTAAATCTACTATTATTCCCATACTTTCTCCTCCTTTTATAACTTAATAAGTTCAATCTTATTTCTATAAATTATTCCTGCCACTTCATTTGAAATGACTATTTTTCTAACCTCTTGATTTGATGTGTATTTTTTTATTAGCCATCCATTTGTGTCTACAAAATGTATTTCAGAGCCTAGATTTAAGGCAATTTTGCTACCACAGCAATACATCTCTTTAATTACACCCTCAAATTTATATGTATTTTCTTTTTGAGTTGTAGAATTTATTATTTTTATTGCTGTGTTTGTTGTAAATAGACTAGCACTTTCTTCAACATTTTTTACAATATTGTTATCTAGCTCAATGCTGTAATATGTTATTTTTTCTTTGTCTGTATTTATATCTGTTAGTTTTGTATCTACATTATCTTTTATAACATGAATCTCGTTATCATATTCACACACCAGCTTATTTTTATTTTGATATTTTATGTTTAATACTAGGCTATTTAATGGCGCATTATATGTATACACTATTGCCTCTGTTGGGTTTTCTTTTGCTTTAGCAATTGATAATATTTTTATGTTAGATTGTATAAGTGTTCCACTCGTATTTACTTCTGCAATTCCAACATATTTGTTGTCTTCTGAAATACTTGCATCAACCGCAATAGTACTTGACATATAATATTTAAACATTTCATTCCCAGAATCATCTAGTAATAACACAACAGATTTGTAAGCTGTACCTTTTAATATTATAGTAGAATATCCACTAGAGTTTACACTTATTCGAGAAATATTACCCTCTAAAGTTTTCTCCCATCTTATGTTGTTATCTTTTAATAGATATATTTTTGAAGAGTCTTGCTCTGCTATTATTAAATATTTTCCGTTACTAGTCGTAATTGGATTTGTAATTTGTATATTATTTTCTGCCTCAATTTTGCCAGATGAATTGTACGTTGTTAATGTATTGTCTTTTAAGATTGCAATGTATTTTGAATATGCAAATATGTTGCTATTATCATAGTTTTCTAATGTTATGCTTTTTAAATTATCTTGTTCTATAGATTTATTTAAAATATTTGCGTCCATAAACGCCCTAAAATTTTCGTTTGCAGCATATATTAGATATATTACTAATATCAAACAAATAATTGTCAGCAGAATTCCTACTCCTATTATTTTTTTCTTATTTATTGTTTTAACTTCATCTTGGTTAAAATATAACAAATTTATATCTTTTTTACTTTCTCCAGAATCTTTCGTTTTAGGTTTCATTCTTTGAATTCCTTCCTTCATTTTTCCTATATAATTTATATCAGTTTTTAGCATTTTTTGCAATACTATTGACCTTTTTTAGTATTGTTATTATTTGAATTATTCCTATAACTCCAAACAATGGATACAGTATTTCTACTAATTTTCCAAAACCTATGTATGCTATTGGAATTTCCGCCAAACACATAGCAAAAGTTATTGTTTTGTATTTTCTTCTGTCTTTTATGTTTTCAGCTACTCCATAACCAGATGAAATTGCAGATGTTAAAATTGCAGTTATTATCGCAATCGAATATACCATTTTTTCTACTGGATGGCACTCGTCTAATATTGTAAGTACTGGTATTTCTACCCTTGAAATATTTACGGCTGATAGAGTTAACATTTGATATATTGCTATAATTAATACGAAAAATATTACTACCGACACCAATGTTATTATTTTATTTTCTCTTTTATTTTTTATATTTGTTGTGAGTAATACTATTATTGGGATTAGTGTTATACTGTTATAACTAGTATATAAAATGGCACTAAGTATTGATTTTCCGAGATTTTGCGTATTTGTGTTTAAATTATTTATTAAATTTATTATTGGATAATTTTTTATACTTATTGCTATAATTATTACAATCATTATTGGTACAACTATTAAATTTAATTTTATAATTCCATCCATATTTTTCATTAGCAAAATATATGTAATAATTGCATTTATGCTTGCAGTGATAATTATTGGAATTTTAAACTCTTGTTTAAAAAATGTGCAAAACCCTGCACACATTATCCAAAATGAGACTAATAAAAATGCATTTATAACGTTTTCTAATATTATTTTCACCTTACTACTATTACTTATTTTTTCTAAAAATTCATTGTTACTTTTTATTTGTAATCTTTTTGTTATTGCTATAGTGCTGTATATTATTACTCCTGTAAGTGTTGCCGAAACTATTGCTCCAATAATTCCAAATTTTCCATATTGTCCGAAAAAAATATATATTTCTTTACCTGACGCAAATCCAGCACCGATTATGGTACCTATTATAACAGAAACAGCTTTTACAATATTCATAAATTTAATCCTTTATTAATTATTCAAAGTAATATGAGATTTAAAGCAAGCCTAATTATTGAAAAATTTACATTATTCTATCCACAAGTTACACACATTACTTCTCTTTAAATTTATGAAAGGATTTTTGTTTTATTACTTGTCTAAAAAAATGACGGATAAGTTTTTACCTACCCGCCTAATATATTTTATTTTCTTCTTCTTATTTGCCATACAACAATTCCTAAAATGATTATTGCAACTGGAACTGCAATTATTATTGTTCTAATAATTTTATCTTGTTGTACTGTTGCTGTATATGTTGCAACTCCTGTATCTTTTCTAATTGTAATGTTATCTTCTCTATCTGTTAAATAAGATACTGAATTTATTACTAAATCTCTATTGTTATAGAAGTTTATTGCAACTACTTGGCTACTGTTTCCAGAGCTACTATTTAATGTAACATACCAGTCACTTGCAAACATACTGTTTGCAACTAATATTAATTTTGATGTTTTTTCATCATTTATTTTCTTTGTAATAGCTGATGCAATTGGCTCTCCGCCACTCAATAATTTGTCATTTTGTGTTACTGATGACGATGTTATTGATGAATCTGTTCTTAAGAATGCTGTGCTAGATGCTGTTACTAAATTTTCTACTGTAACTCCTAAGTTTTCTAGCTCTTCACTATCTTTAAAGTTTATAATTCCACCACCTAATATTGCAACATTTCCGCTTGATGCAATATCTTTTGTTATTTTAGATGAACTGCTTACAGTTGGTAATACTATGTTTGTGTAACCTACTATTTTGCTTGTGTTTTGTTCAAACATTGTACCATTAGAAATTGATGCACCATATACATCTAATATTGCTTGGAAATTTGTTAAGTCTTTATTATCTTTATTTGGATCTTCCAAAATCATTAAATTTCCGCCCTTGTTAATGTATTCTAATATTAAGTCTTTTTCAAATTCTGTAAAATCTTCCTTTAAGGATGTAATTACTAAAACATTACAATCATCTGGCACTTTTGCATTTACTAATAAATCTAAATCTTCAACATCATTTGCTTCATTTTTTAACAATTCTCTGGCTACTTGATAATAATTTGAATCTTCTGCATGTGTTGTAGAAAAATATATCTTTGGATTTGTTTCTAAGTTTACATCCAAAATTGCATTTGTCATTTTTTGCTCTGTTACATCATATTGTTGATATGTTGTATTATCATATGCATAAAAATCATTTGCTGAAACTATTTTGTTCCTGTTATTTGCTTCTACAATTACAACCGCACTTGTTATAGAAGTTCCAAGGCTATATTTTTCTTGTAAATCTGGTCTTTGTGAAGCATCTGTTAATTCTTCATAACTTATATTTGAATTTTTTTGGCAATATAATTTAGCATAGTTTATTGCTTCTGGGTAATTTGACATTTGATATAATGTAATTTTTGTTGGTGATTTTACACTGCTAATTTTATCAATTGATTCTTGTGATAAAGAATACAATTTATTTCCTGTTAAATCTATATCTGCAATATCTTGCTTTTCTACAATAACATTTATAGCAACAACTACAGCAATTATTATGATTATTAATAATAATGTAAGCGTTGTATTAGCTAGCCAACTTGCTTTTTTTCTTGGCTTTATTTGTTTTGTATCTTTTTTGTTTTCATCTTTTATTTTTTCTTTCACAACAAATTCCTCCTTACTTTACTAATTTTCTTCTTTTGATAACAACCATTGTTAATGCAACAAACATGGCTGTTATTGAAATTAAACTAATTGTTTCTGTTATTGGGAACACTCCTGTTGCAAAAGGATAGAATTTTTCTATTAATGATATTGCTGTTAATTTAGTTGAAATACTTGGTGCAAGCCATGCAAGTACAAATATTGCTATTGTTGAAACAGCTGCTATTATTTGGTTTTCTGTCAAACTAGAAATAAACATTCCTAAGCTTATGTATGCCATTGATGTTATTAAAAATCCAAACATTGTAACAAGTACTGTTGGAATATCTGGTGTTTTAAAATAGCATATAATTCCAAAATAAATTAATGTAAATAATTCTGTAATTGCAATTACAACAAGAGCTGCTAAAAATTTACCAAGCACAATTGCCACTGCACTTCTTGGTGCTGTCATTAATATTTGCTCTGTTCCATTTTTTCTTTCCTCTGAGAAGGTTCTCATTGTAAGAAGTGGTATTAAGAATATTACAATATACATTACTGAATAGAAAAATACATATTGATATGTTACAGCACCTTGGCTTATTGTTGTTATGTAAAATATGAAGCTGAATATTGCTAAAAATAATCCTATAAACACATATCCAATTGGTGAATAGAAATAGCTCTTAAGCTCCTTTTTCATTACTGCCCACATTATTTTTCTCCTCCTTTTTTAGTTTCTTTTGTCTTTTCTTTTTTATTCTCTGCTTTTGGTTGTTTTTTTATTTTAGATTGCTCTTTTTCTTGTTTATTATCTACTTTTTCAGCTTTTGCTTTATTCTTTTCTTCTTTTTTTGCTTGTTTCTTAGCTTTTTTATTTTCTGCCTTTTCTTCTTTTTGGGCCTTTTTACTCTCTTCTTTTAGCTCTCTTTCATGCTCTTTTGCTTTTTCGGCAGCTTCTGCTTCAGCCTTTCTTTTCTTTGTATTTTCATCTATTATTGTAATAAATGCATCTTCCAAAGATTTTTCAGCAGATTTTAATTCGAATATTGTTATATCCTTCTTTGGTAAAACATCAAACAATTTCTTGCGTAAATCAAACTCTGTGCTAGATTTAAGCATATATTGTTTTGTTCCATCATCATTATCTTTAACACATTTACACTCTGTAATCTCTGGTATATCATTTTGAAGAGTCTTCATGTTATTTTTCTTATCTTCAACAGTAAGCATAATAACATTTTGTTTCTCTGTCTCTTTTTCAAGATTTGCTGGTGTATCAACTGCTACTATTTTTCCTTTATTAATTATAATTACTTTTTCGCAAATTTGACTTACCTCTGATAGAATATGTGAGCTTAATATTACCGTATGTTTCTTACCTAATCTTTTAATTAATTGTCTTATTTCTGTAATTTGCTTTGGATCTAGCCCTACTGTTGGTTCATCTAAAATTACTATTTTAGGGTCTCCAACTAGTGCTCCCGCAAGACTTACTCTTTGTTTGTATCCTCTAGATAAATTCTTAATAAGTCTATTTGCTACATCCTCTATTCCTGTTTCTCTTAGAACATTTGTAACACGTTCCTTTTTTTCTTTGTGTGGAACTCTTTTTAATTCTGCCATATATGTAACAAATTCTTTTACAGTTAAATCTGTATACAATGGTACTCCCTCTGGCATATAACCAATTTGTTGTTTTGCTTTTATAGGTTGCTTAGATGCATCAAAACCATTTACAATAATAGTTCCATCTGTTGGCTCTATAAAACCAGTAATCATGTTCATAGTTGTACTTTTGCCAGCACCGTTAGGCCCTAGAAAGCCAACTACTTCTCCATCGTTAACAGTAAAACTAATGTTATCTACTGCAACAAAGTTTCCATACTTTTTTGTGACATTCTTAACTTCTATCACGTCGTTTTCCTCCAATCTATTATTTCCCTAAGTTTTTACCACTTTATATTATCACTAGAAACTTATTCATGCAACTATTTTTGTGCAATTCACATAGAATTCACATTTTCTTTGGTTTTTGTTATAAAAATAACTATATGTATTGTATTTACATAAAAAATTTGGTATTATATTATATGTTAAATTATGAATTTAAAAATAATACTTTTATAAATATACGTTTTATTGGAACGGGAAAGGATTGATTATGAATAGTAAACAACGTGCATATTTAAGAGGCCTTGCAAACACTATGCCAGCAATTTTTCAGGTTGGCAAAAATGGAATTTCTGAAAATTTTATTAAACAAATAGACGATGCTTTAGAGGCTAGAGAATTAATAAAATTAAATGTTTTAGCAACTTCACCAGAAGACATTTCTGAAGTTGCAGAAGAAATTGCAAATTCAACAAACTCTGAATTAATACAAACAATGGGAAATAAAATTACTCTGTTTAGAGCTAGAAAGAAAAATTCAAAAATTAATTTACCTAAATAAAAATTAAATTTATTATTTTTATAAAAAAAGTTATAAATAAAGAATTAATATATTATCTTTATTTATAACTTTTTATTCATTAATTATTTTTTACTTAATATCCTTTATCATTATTGTACTTCCATATTCATCATTAACTCTTAATTTTTGAAATATTTTTTCCATTCTTTCATTTGTAAATACTGTATTTTGGAATATTTCTATGTTAGTATTATTACTAATATAATTTTGACCCGCAAGTGTTTCTTTAGCTCTTGTTGCATATGTTTTTGCAGACCATATTGTAAACATAATTATTACTACTATTAACATTGTTAAGATTATGTCTACTGTTGTGCTAGCTTTTCCTTTCATTAAATTAATAATTTTATCTACGAAATCTTTTAAAACTTCTATTAATATTACAGTAATAATTCCCCATAATATGGCGTATTCTAAGCACACTCTTCCATTTATATTAAACTTAGACCAAGTATAGTTCCATAATCTAGCTCCAACAATAGTCTCTAATATAAAACTTAAAGCATATTGTATAGCACTCATTAAAATACATCCAATTATAAATAATTTTATTTTTTTACCTTTATCTTTATATTGTTGCAAACATAAAATTGTAAGTATAGCTCCTATTCCATAAAATATACAAAATGGACCTGTTGTAACTAAAAAAGGCGTGTCTGTTGTTTTGGCTTTAATAAAATTAATAACACATTCAAGTATTAATCCTAAAATACTGAAAATTATTAAATACCATAAATATTTATGAAATTTTCTCTCTTTTTTTGGTTGTTCAATTTGTTCTACTTTAGGTTTTACATTTGTTTTCTTTTTTGATATTTCTTCTGCATTTTTTATTTTGGATTTAGTATTTATTTTTTTTGCTGAGTCTATTCTTACATCTTTTGCCTTTGTTTTTTTCGTTGAAACCTCTTCTTTCTGCATTTTCTTTTTCATTTTAAATTTCTTTTCCTCCTAGCAATTTGATTACTTACCTTTTAATTCTAAAATTATACTATAATATTTTACACTAATTATGATAAATTTTCCACATTTTTTTGTTACTTGATAATGTTTTTTATATAATATTGTGTAAAATAGCTTTCTATAGTATAATTTTTGCTATAGAAAAGGAGAAATTATAATGCTAAAAGATAAATATTATATGTCTACAGAAGAAAATGTTTTATATGCAAAAAGAAATATAGTAGATTCAATTTGGAAAAGTGCTAATCTAGAAGGCATTCTCGTCACATTTTCAGAAGCACAAGCAATATACGATGGTGCAAATGTTGGTCATTTAAGAATAGACGAAATTCAAGCAATAAATAACTTAAAGCATGCATGGCAATTTGTAATTTATAGCATAAATACTCCTATAGATTTGAAATTTATACAGAGTATACATGCATTTGTTGGTTCAAACATAGTAGACCAACCTGGAGAACTTAGAAAATATGATGTATCTATGGGTGGTGCAAAATGGAAACCAGAGTTACCTACTACTGAAAAAATGAATAACTTAATAGAAGAATATAAAAATTCTTTAAGTACAAATGCAACAGATGCAATATTAACTTTCGTGTGCAAACTAATGAAAATGCAGGCTTTCAATGATGGAAATAAAAGAGCTTCAATGTTAGTTGCTAATCATGAGTTGATAAAAAATGGAAAAGGAATCCTTTCTATTGCTGACGAAGATAAAATTGAATTTGGCACTAGACTAATAAAATATTACGAAAATGAAGAAAAAATAGAAGAATTAAAACAATTGTTGTATGCAAAATGTTTAGATGGGGTAAATTCAAATACTTAATTTACCCTATAAATAATATTTTTCTTTACAAATCCATTAAAAAATCATACATTTTTCAGATATTTTCAAAATTTGGTTGACAAATGGCATTTTTATCATTATAATTATTATTGCACTTGGGTCAATAGCTCAGTTGGATAGAGCATTTGCCTTCTAAGCAAAGGGTCGGGGGTTCGAATCCCTCTTGTCCCACCAAAACTGGCAATATCTTTTAAAGATATTGCTTTTTTGTTTATATTTCATAATATTAAAGTTTATAATATATGGAGAAAAATAATGGAAAATAAGAAAAGTCTAAAAAATATATTAGAATGGATTAATTGTATAATAATTGCAATAATTTTAGCACTTTTATTTAGGTACTATATAGGTACACCAACCGTAGTAAAAAAATCATCAATGTATCCTACATTAGCAGAAAATCAAAGGCTATTATTAAACAGATGGGTAAGAACAGCAAAGAAATTACCAAACAGAGGTGATATTATAACTTTTGAAAAGCCTAGTAAAATAAGCTATACTAATGATGAATTAGATGAGTTAAACCCAATAGCCAAATATGAATATGATTCCAAAAATCTAATAGAAAAGTTTTCATATTACGTTTTAGATATAAACAAAGAAAGTTATATAAAGAGAATAATTGCATTACCCGGCGAACATGTTGTGATTAAAGATGGTAAAGTATATATAAATAACGAAGAATTAAAGGAAAATTATTTGCAAGATGGTGTCCAAACAGAACTTAAGCACGGAATTGGATTTGACGATTTTATTGTTCCAGAAAACTGTATATTTGCTATGGGTGATAATAGAGCCGGAAGTATGGATTGCAGAGATTTTGGTTGCATTCCATTAGAAAAAATTGAAGGTACCGTGTGGATTCGAATATTTCCCTTCAACAAATTCGGAAAGATTTAAAGAAATAAATAATGAAAAAGAATTAGGATAGCTTACTAAGTTATCTTAATTCTTTTATCATTAGTGTATTGTTTATGTAGAATACTGTTATATAAATATAATAGTAAAACAGTAATTGACATTATAATAATACTTATTACTATAAATACTAACCTTTTCTTATTCATTATTTATTCCTACCACCTACTACTCAGCTTATAATTTCTCGCTAACTATTTGATTGCAAATTCATTTGAATAAATATCAGTTTTTTTACCATTTCCAAAAAACACAGTCTTTATAACTCTATAAGTTCCTTTTTCTAATTCTCCATAAGTATTTTCTAGATTCAATTTTTTTGTTGTTTGGCTATTTGCTTTGATTATATAAGCTATATCATTCCAAACTGTATTTGGTAAATAGTCTAAATATTCCCATTCTCCATTTATATTTTTTTGAATTTTATACTCTTCATCATATCCTATTTCATTGTCATTATTATTTATAATTATTATTGAAACACTGGTAGGTTTTATCGTAGTACTATCAACTTTCATTATAACATTTTCTAAATCACTATTATTTTCTTCATTCGTTGATAAATTCTCTTCAAATTTCTTTTCATATGCTTTTATTTCTTCTTCAAAATCATTATAATCCATAAACCATGTTCCAATTTTTATATCATCAAATCC